>JBOGEK010000501.1:0-5295 GCA_050743645.1 Acidothermaceae bacterium | reverse complement strand
GGTCTGCTCTTCGTGTTCGCTGCCGGTGCGATCGTCGCGGCCCGCGTTTTCGCGAACGCCAACCTGCCCCAACTCCCCGTTGGCGTGAACGTGCTCGTAGCGGGGCTCGCCGCGATCGGTACGTTGTTGGTGATTATTCGCGGCTTCACATATCCCCATGCCTCGGGCGTTGGCGGGTCGGTCGGTGTGAAGTGGGGCGGCTACGTTTTGTTCATCGTGTGCATTGTCGAAACGGTGTTCGCGGTTATGAACTTCCGGGCGTCAGGCGAGAAGCTGGCCTGGGACGCATCGGCGCTCAACCGTCCGGCCGCTGCCCCTGCTACCGGCTACGCGCCGCCTGCTGGTTACGCGGCACCGCCGGCGCAGCCGGCCGCACCTCCGGCGGAGCAGCCGACCACCTACCCATCGAGCGACGCAGGTTCGCCGACTCCGTAGGACGCAAACAAAAAGCAGTGGGCCGGACGGCGAAAGCCATCCGGCCCACTGCTTTTGCACCAGCTAGCGGATTTTTCAGCCGCTACTGCTTGACCACCACGGAATGCAGGATTTTGTCAGCGAAGGTCTGCCGCTTGCTGTCCCAAATCGGCCACAGATAGCCGAGGTAGCAGGGCAGTCCGTCGATGATGTGCAGGAAGTAGCGGCCGATGCCAACGCCGCCGCCGATCGGCTGCCCGTTGGCCTCACTAATTAGCCGGACGCCCATCGTCTTCTTGCCAATCGATTGCCCGGTCGCTCCGCCCTGGTAGGCGTTGTAGAGCGCCCACGCCAGACCGAGGATGTAAAAGATGATCTCGAGCGATGTCACGCCTGCTCCGGCGAAGATGGCACCGATCACGAATCCCGGGACGTAGTCGATCAGAAAGGAAACGACCCGCTGACCCCAGTTCGCGTATGCGGACGCAGGCATTTGCGGAGCACCGTAAGGCGCCTGGCCATAAGGAGCTTGACCGTATGGCGCTTGCTGCCCGTATCCCGGCTGGCCATACGACGGCTGCTGCCCATAGGCGGGCGGCGGAGTCGGTTGCCCGTAAGGCTGCTGCCCATAGGCGGGCGGCGGCGCGGGTTGGCCGTAAGGCTGCTGCCCATACGCGGGAGGCGGTGGCGCGGGTTGGCCTTGAGCACCTTGCGCACCTTCAGTTGGTGCCTGCCACGGGTCAGGCTGTTGCTCAGCGCCAGGGTCGGTCGGGGTTGACACAGTTGCCTCCTGTTGGTGCGACGGACGTCGCGCGGGTCAAAATAACGATTGATATGACCTGATCAAATGATGTGGAACCGGAAGAGTTGCCATAGCTCGGAAAGCGCCGCGATGGTGACGCATAATGCCGCAACGCGCACCCGAACGCGGGTCGACTGCAGTTTCGTCGTCCGCGATTTTCTTTTTGCCACGAATACAGGCGCGAGTACGAGCGCTAGACCGGCCACGACGGTGAATGGGTTTGCGCGCATCGCGCCCACGAGGTCAAGATGCCCGAGTCGCATAGCCGCCGTCGTCGAGCCGCAGATCGGGCACGGAATGCCGGTGATGGCCCGGAACGGGCACAACGTGGCCGGTCTGCCGGGAATGCTCAGATGCGCGACAACCAAGGCCGCGCCCGACATCGAGACGGCCCGAACCAGTGCGTTCGACCAGGCCGTCTGCGCGCCCGAAACGGCGCCCGAAACCGTGCTCGAAGCCATGCCCGGCACCCGGCCGGGTAGGCCGCTCGACACCATGCGGTGTGCCCCCTCGCACGAACCGGATTCGCTGAATCGCAGCACATGATCCGGGCTCCGCCTGAGCCGGTCAAGGCCGACACCCCGAAAACGCCTGCATTCAAGGCATTTCGCCGATCGGCTGCAAGCATGGAGTCCATGGCCGACACGTTGACCCCTCCGTCGACGTCCGCGCGCCGCGCTGCCAGTCAACGGCACGAGCGAGCGCGGACGACGAACAGCGACGGTCACCATCAGCCACGACCCGCAGCGCTCGTGGGTATCGCGGTTGCCGCCTGGACGGTCGCACTCGGGCTTGCCGTCCTGATCTGCCTGACGCTCGCGGCGTGGGTAACGGCCACCTACCACGACGACGCGATCCGGCCCGCTCTTGCGGCGGCGGTTCAGGCGTGGCTGCTCGCCCAGCACGCCGCGATTGGGCTCGGCAGCGGGTCGGTGAGCATCGCGCCGCTCGGGCTCACGTTCTTCCTTGCCACGCTTCTTGTCCATGCGGGCCGGCAGGTCGTCCGGCTTTCCGGTGCTCGTGACCTACTCGGTGCCGTCACCGCGGCATCGGTGCTCGCCCTTCCGTACGCGGTGATCGCTGCGTTGTTGACGAAAGCCGCAGAAGTCGGCCAGGTCACCGTGTCGCCACTGCGGGCCTTGGCCGGGGCGTTCGTGCTCGCATTCGTTTGCGCGTTGTTCGGCTCGCTGCGAGAAACCGGTCAGATCGAGCCCCTGCTCGATCGGATGCCGGACGACGTCCGTGCTGCATTGCGTGCGGGCTTGACGGCGTCCGCCATCGTCGTCGGAGTCGGAGCGATAGCCGTCGTGCTCGGCTTGGCAGCGCACGCGGGGCGCGCGAGCCAGCTGGCATCGTCGCTGCACGGCGGGTTTTCCGGCGCGGTGTTGATGGCGTTGATCTGCCTTGCCTTCACGCCGAACGTCGTCATCTGGGCTTCGGCGTACGCGCTCGGGCCGGGGTTCGCCGTCGGCGCCCACACGTCGGTCGCGCTCGGTGGCGTGCATGTGGGCGCCGTCCCTGCTGTGCCGCTGCTCGCGCCGCTGCCCGACTCAGGAGCCGCACCGCTGGCTTCGTGGCTGATGCTTACAGGGCCGATCGCTGCAGGGATCGTTGCCGGCTGGTTGATTGCCCGCACCCAGCCGCAGGGGTCGGTTGCCGCCGAGGCGCCCTGGTGGGTCCGCTACCGGCTACCCACGGCTGCCTGGGGATTCCTTGCCGGGACGACGTGCGCGGCTGCGCTTGGCCTATTGGCGGGACTTTCCGCCGGTTCACTCGGCGGCGGCCGGATGAGCCAGCTGGGTCCATCGCCATGGTGGGTGCTTCTCGCTGCAGTGGCCGAGGTCGGCGTGCTCGCGGCTGTGACGATCTGGCTCCTCGGTTGGCGATCATTGCGGGTTTTGGCGGCGGCAGCCCAGGCTCCGGCAGCCTGACGGCTGGCCGATATCGTGGGCCCGCATCCGCCCGCGAAGGAGATCTGTTGGCCAGCCCGTTGCGGATCGTCGTCCTCGTTTCAGGTGCCGGAACGAACCTGCAGGCGCTGCTCGATGCCTGCGCCGATCCGGCGTACGGGGCGTCTGTGGTCGCGGTGGGCGCTGACCGGTACGACACCCGGGCGGCCGAGCGAGCCGAAGCGGCCGGTGTGCCGACTTTTGCCTTACGGGTCAAGGATTTCGCCGATCGCGCGGCGTGGGACGCCGCGTTCGCTGCCGCTGTCGCAGAGCACGCGCCTGACCTCGTCGTGAGTGCGGGTTTCATGAAGCTGCTCGGCGCGACCTTCCTCGCTGCGTTCGATCGGCGAATCGTCAACACGCACCCTGCATTGACACCGTCGTTCCCCGGCATGCACGGGCCGCGTGATGCCCTCGCGTACGGCGTAAAGGTCACTGGCTGCACACTGTTCGTCGTCGACGACGGGATCGATACCGGCCCGATCGTGGCGCAGGCCGCCGTACCGGTGCTCGACGACGACGACGAGGATTCGCTGCACGAGCGGATCAAGACTGTCGAGCGCGCCCTGCTCGTCGAGACGATCGGAAAGATGGCCCGCACCGGCTGGACCGTCACTGGCAGAAAGGTCACGATTCCGTGAGCAACACCGAGAACACCGGCAACGTGGGCGCGGACGTCGCGGCTGCTGGCCGTCGTCCGATCAAAAGGGCCCTGATTTCGGTCTACGACAAGACGTCGCTGGCCGAGCTGGGGCAGGGGCTTGCGGCTGCGGGAGTCGAGATCGTGTCGACGGGCACGACGGCGGCCGTGCTCGCCGAAGCTGGCGTTCCTGTCGTGAAGGTCGAAGACGTCACTGGTTTTGCCGAGTGCCTCGACGGTCGGGTCAAGACGCTGCACCCGAAAGTGCACGCCGGATTGCTTGCCGACACCCGCAATCCCGACCACCTGCGTCAGCTCGACGAGCTCGGAATAGCGCCTTTCGACCTCGTCGTGTCGAACCTTTATCCGTTCCGCGAGACGGTCGCGCGCGGCGCAGTTGGTGACGCGGTGATCGAGCAGATCGACATCGGCGGACCCTCGATGGTTCGCGCCGCCGCAAAGAATCACGCCTCGGTCGCGGTGGTGACTTCGCCGTCGCGTTACATGGAGATTCTCGATGCGCTTTCTGATGGCGGCTTCACTCTCGCGCAGCGGAAATCCCTCGCAGTAGACGCTTTCGTGCACACGGCGTCTTACGACGTCGCGGTGGCTTCGTGGCTCGGCGAGACGTACGCGCCGACCGACGACGAAAGCGGATTCGCCGACTGGGTCGGATCCAGCTGGCACCGCACCGAGGTGTTGCGTTATGGCGAGAACCCGCACCAGCGCGCGGCTTTGTACCGCGCAGATCACGGCCCGCTCGGTCTGGCGCAGGCAAAAGTGCTGCACGGTAAGCAAATGTCATACAACAACTACGTCGATACCGATGCTGCGCGACGTGCCTCCTACGACTTCACCGAGCCGTGCGTCGCGATTATCAAGCACGCCAACCCGTGCGGGATTGCTGTCGGGGCCGACATCGCTGAGGCGCATCGCAAAGCGCACGCGTGCGACCCGGTGTCGGCCTTCGGCGGCGTCATCGCGACGAACCGGCACGTCAGCGTCGAGTTGGCGAATCAGATCGCCGAAGTCTTCACCGAGGTCGTATGCGCGCCCGGCTTCGACGACGACGCGCTCGACATCTTGCGAGCCCGCAAGAACCTTCGGTTGTTGCTCTGCGCAGGCATGCACCCCGCGCATCGGGTCGTCGAACGCCGCCAAATCAGCGGCGGCATGCTCGTGCAAAGCGTCGACGACATCGAGGCGGACGGCGACGACTCCGCAAGCTGGGTGCTGAAAGCTGGTTCGGCTGTCGACCCGGCGAGCTTGGCCGATCTCGAATTCGCATGGCGCGCGGTGCGGTCGGTGAAGTCAAACGCGATCCTGCTCGCGGCCGACCGAGCGTCGGTTGGCGTCGGCATGGGTCAGGTGAACCGGGTCGACTCTGCCCGGCTGGCGGTCTCGCGGGCCGGCGATCGTGCGGCAGGCTCGGTCGCGGCGTCCGACGCGTTCTTCCCGTTCGCCGACGGTTTGCAGATCTTGATCGATGC
>JBOGEK010000500.1:0-1815 GCA_050743645.1 Acidothermaceae bacterium | reverse complement strand
GGGTTGATGTTGCCGCTCGCTGCGAGGCCGATGCCACCGGCGATGGCCGCGCCGAGGTCGGTGAGGATGTCGCCGAACAGGTTGTCGGTGACGATCACGTCGAACCGCTGCGGGTTGGTGACGAAGTAGATCGTGGCTGCGTCGACGTGGGTGTAATCGACCGCGACGTCGGGGAACTCGGCGCCCACGGCCTTGACCGTGCGGCTCCAGAGATCGCCGGAGTGCACGAGCACGTTGTTCTTGTGCACCAGCGTGAGCTTCTTGCGCGGGCGAGCGGCGGCGCGGGCGAACGCGTCGCGCACCACCCGCTCGACGCCGAACGCGGTGTTGACGCTTTCTTCGGTAGCCACCTCGTTCGGAGTGCCCTTGCGAAGGAATCCGCCCGCGCCGGCATAGGCACCCTCGGTGCCTTCACGGATCACGACGAAGTCGATGTCGTCTGGGCCGACGCCAGCCAACGGACTCTGGACGCCGGGAAGCAGCTTCACCGGACGCAGGTTCACGAAGTGGTCGAGTTCGAAGCGCAGACGCAATAGCAGGCCGCGCTCGAGCACACCGCTCGGCACCCCCGGGTCACCCACGGCCCCGAGCAGGATCGCGTCGTGCTGTCGCAACTCGTCGAGCACCGAGTCGGGCAGCGTCTCGCCGGTGGCGTGCCAGCGGCGAGCACCCAGGTCGTATTCGGTGCGCTCGACCTTGACGTCGTAGGCAGGCGTGACGGCGTCGAGCACCTTAAGACCCTCGGCCACCACCTCAGGACCGATGCCGTCTCCGGCGATCACAGCAAGACGCACGCTACGAGCCATGGCCGCTACTTTACCGGCCGTCTCATTTCTCGTCGCGTCAGTCTCACATTCCGGACGGCGCGGAGGCCCCCGGGGCTAACCAGGGCTGCCGAGCTGACGACGCAGATCGGCAACCTGCTCGGGCGACAACTCGTGCCGGGCGCCGAGGTACCAGTCCCAGACGTCGTCCGACCATTCGAGGCTGAACGGCCAGTTGTTGCGGGTGTCCCAGGGCTCGGCGCTTCGTGGCCGGCGCAATACCGAGCCGGAGTCGAAGTACTGCAGGCTCGCTTCGAAAGCGCCTGTGGCGTCGTCCCGTTGATGGAGGATCAGCCCAGGTTCGACGCGCATCGCAAGCGCGCCAATCCCCTGATTTTCCAGCCACTGTCGCCGCTCCTCCATCTCGCGTTCGTGCTCAGCGTCATGGTCGGGACGTTCGAGCACCTCGCCGGTCCACGTAAACATCTGGTCGGGAACGACGCCGCCGAAAGTAACCTCCGTCCATTCAACGACCGAGCCGAAGCCGTCGTTGCGTTGTTGAAGCAGGACGCCCGTTTCGGCGTCGACGACGATCGTGATCGGAAACGGTTTGTGCCTCGGTGGCGCGAGCTCGACCGACCAGGCCGAGCGCCCGAGCAACACGACCGGCTCAACCGGGCCGGTCGGCCTCGTGAAGTCGTTGCCGTCCCAGCGACTCAACTGCGGGCGCTCGACGATCTGTTGGTCATCCCAACCCCAGGCGGTGGAAGCTTTGGGGAACGCCGCCGGCAGCTCGGCGCCGTCGAGCCAGATCCACATCGTGGTCTCGCCGACGATTGCGCGCGGCCTGCCGTCGAGCGACTCGCGCCGCACGAGCTCGCCGCGCTTCATGACTCGATGCGAACTCTCCGAGATCGTGACCGGGCCAACGCCGGGGATGTGTGCTCGCGAACCGTCCTCGTCGGTGTCTGGGCCCACGTCGTCCCGGCCCTCGCCGTCCGAGCCCTCGCCGTCCGAGCCCACATCGCGCGCCCTGACCTCGCGCACGTGC
>JBOGEK010000499.1:0-5890 GCA_050743645.1 Acidothermaceae bacterium | reverse complement strand
ATGCGCCTCGCCCATGCACCACAAAACCAGCTGGTGCGTCTCGGGATTCATCTCCAGCCGCAGGGTCGGGTCCTCGGCAGCCAGCCGGGCGAGTCCTTGCGAAAGCTTGTCCTCGTCGGCCTTCGATTTGGCTCGGACGGCGATGGACAGCAGCGGTTCGGGCATGTCCCACGGGCTCATGAGCAGTGGGTTTTCTTTGTCCGACAGGGTGTCTGACGTCTCGGCGCGCGACAGCTTGGCGATCGCCACGATGTCACCTGCGATGCAATGCGAGACGGTGCGCTGTGCCTTGCCGAGCGGAGAGCTGAGGCTCCCGACTCGCTCGTCGACGTCGTGGTCTTCGTGCCCGCGATCGGCCATGCCATGGCCCGAGACGTGCACCACCGAATCGGGCCGCAAGGTGCCAGAAAACACCCGGACCAGTGAAAGCCGGCCCACGTAAGGGTCGGTCGTCGTCTTCACGACTTCTGCTGCGAGTGGCCCGGCCGGGTCGCAGGTCAACGTGACCGCGTGTTTGCCGTCCGGCCCGGTCACCGCGGGAAGCGGGTGTTCCAAGGGCGACGGGAAGGCATGGGCGAGCAGTTCGAGCAACTCGGCGGTGCCGAGGCCGGACGACGCGCACGCTCCGAGCACCGGATAGAAAGTGCCGCGGGCTACGGCTTTTTCGAGGTCGTCGATGACGACCTTGTTGTCGATCTCTTCGCCCGCGAGGTAGCGATCCATCAGCGTCTCGTCTTCGCTTTCGGCGATGATCCCCTCGAGCAGCGCATCGCGCGCCCCTTGCGACGACGCGATTTCGTCGGACGACGCGTCACGTGCCTGACGGCTGCCGTTCGGGTAGTCGCCAACTTGCCTTGTGATGAGACCGAGCAAGCCGTTCACGGGTTCTTCGGCGCCCGGACGGACCGGCACGTACAGCGGCAGCACGCCCTGGCCGAACGCGGCCTGGCAGTCGGCGACGACCGCGTCGAAGTTGGCTCGCGGGGAATCGAGCTTCGTGACGACGACCGCGCGGGGCATGCCGACGTGAGCGCACTCGTCCCACAGCATTCGCGTCGCGCCGTCGATGGTGTCGGCGGCCGACATCACGAAGAGTGCAGCGTCGGCGGCCCGCAGACCGGCCCGCAGATCGCCGACGAAGTCGGCGTAGCCGGGAGCGTCGAGCAGGTTGATCTTCACGCCGTCGCGTTCGACCGGCGCCAGTGCGAGTGACACCGAGCGTTGCTGGCGGGTCTCGGCGTCCTCGAAATCGGTGGTGGTGGTGCCGTCTTCGACACGACCGGCTCGGGGGATCGTTCCGGTCGCGACAAGTAGGGCTTCGACGAGAGTGGTCTTTCCAGCTCCGGAGTGGCCGACCAGCACCACATTGCGAATCGCCGCGGGCTGATCGGCCGCCGGTGCTCTGCCGGCGGCTCCTGCTGGGCCGGCGCCTGTTGGTTTGTCTGCCATGGGTCACGCTCCTTATTCGCGCGGGCTTGTTCGCGATGTAGCGCTTGGGCATCAGCAGCCGATGCGAGGAGTGCGACGAGTCGCGGCCTTCTCGCGACAGTTGCTTTGCGTGCCTTCGACTCTCTACCTCCGGGCAGCCTCCGACAAGAGTCCATCCGGATCGTCTCGCGGCACCCAGCTTCGGGGCCCGGCCGACGTGCGGCGCGCGACCGGGTGCCGGCGGCGCCCTCGCTACGATGAGTCGCTTCGAGGCGGAAGATGCGACTCGGACCAGCGACGGAACAGCGACGGAACAGTGACGGAACGTGCGACTCGAGCCAGCGACTCGAGCCAGCGGCCGAACAGTGACAGGACAGGGCGGACATGCTGAAGCGCGTGCGGGTTCCTCTCCAGCGCGTGCTCGGTCCGTTGGGCGCTGCACTGGCCCGGCGCGGGGTGAACCCCAACATCGTCACGGCCGTCGGCACCGTCGGGGTTTCGGCGTCCGCACTGGTCTTGTATCCGCGCGGCGACCTGTTCTGGGGCTCCTTCGCGGTCACGGTCTTCGTGCTGACCGACATGATCGACGGCGCGCTGGCCCGTGCCCGCGGGATCACCGGGCCGTGGGGGGCCTTTCTTGACTCCAGCCTCGACCGGGTCTCAGACGCGGCAGTGTTCGCGGGCCTCATCTGGTGGTTCGTCGGTCGTGGCGACCAGCCGGTGCTCGCCGGGCTGAGCGTCTTCTGCTTGGTGGCCGGCAACATGGTGTCGTACGCGCGCGCTCGCGCCGAAGGGTTGGGGCTGCGGGGCGACGTCGGGATCGCCGAACGCACCGAGCGCATGATCGTCATCTTGGTCGCCACCGGTGTTTCCGGATTAGGAGTGCCGTTCATCCAGGCGATCGGGCTCTGGCTGCTCGCCGTCGCTTGCACGGTGACAGTCGGCCAGCGGTTCTGGTCGGTCTACCGGCAGGCGCATGCGCACCCGCCGACCACGATGGCCGCGACGGCCGCGACACCGGCAGCACCCCCGCCGTCGCAACCAAGCGCATCCGACGTGTCGGCCTCGTGAGCCACCCGCCGCGGCGGATTCGCCTCGCTCGCAGGGCGGTTGCGGCCGGTTACGGCGCCGCGGCGACGTTGGCCAAGACCCTGCCCGAGCCGTTCGTACGAGCCGTCTTCAAGCTCGCCGCCGACGTAGCGTGGCGCCGGCGCGGGCGCGGCGTGGTGCAACTCGAAGCCAACCTCCGCCGCGTCGTCCCGTCGATATCGGACGACGAAATGCACGCGCTTTCGCGTCGGGCGCTGCGTTCGTATGCGCGGTACTGGCTGGAGTTCTTCAGGTTGCCGGTGCTCGGCGCCGACCGCATTCTCGGCCGCATGAGCGTTGACGGCGAAGAGCGATTGCGGGCCGCGCTCGATTCAGGTCGTGGGGCCATTTTGGCCTTGCCGCACACCGGAAACTGGGATCACGCGGGCGCCTGGGTCGCGCTGAGGGGCAACCCGTTCACCACGGTCGCCGAGCGGCTGAAGCCGGAGTCGCTGTTCGACCGCTTCGTCGCCGTCCGGGAGCGTCTCGGCATGGAGGTGCTGCCGCTGACGTCCGACGCGAGCACGTTCGCGGTCTTGCTGAAGCGGCTGCGGGCGGGGCAACTGGTGTGTCTCGTGTCCGAACGTGATCTGGCGACGAGCGGGGTCGAGGTGTCGTTCTTCGGCGAACCGACCACGATGCCTGCAGGGCCGGCGTCGCTCGCGATCGCGACCGGAGCCGCGCTGCTTCCGACCACCCTGTGGTTCACCGACGACAGTGGGCCAGCGAGCAGACGGGGTAGTGGGCCGGGTAGTGGGCGGCGTGTTGGCCGGGGCGGCGGGTGGGGCGCAACGATCCATCCAGAGATCGTGCCGCCGGCCGAGGGAGACCGGCGGGCGAAGGTCGCGGCGATGACCCAGCAGCTCGCCGACGCCTTCGCCAGCGGGATCGCCGAGCACCCACACGACTGGCACATGCTGCAGCCGCTGTGGATCGCCGATCGCGCGGCGCCGCGTGCGACGAGTACCGGCGCAGATGCGGCGATAGGCGAGCCGGTGAGCCCGTGAAGGTCGGCCTGGTCTGCCCTTACACCTGGGACGTGCCGGGTGGTGTGCAGGTGCACATCCACGACCTGTCCGCCGCCCTCATCGAACTCGGTCATGACGTGTCGGTGATCACCCCGGCCGACGACGACACACCGCTGCCGCCCTATGTCACGTCTACCGGGCGGGCCGTTCCGGTGCCTTACAACGGAGCCGTTGCTCGGCTGGCCTTCGGGCCACTCTCGGCCCGGCGGGTACGCCGATGGCTGCGCGAGGGCGAGTTCGACGTCGTCCACGTGCACGAGCCGACGACCCCGAGCCTGTCGCTGATTGCGTCCTGGGCTTTCGACGGGCCGCTGGTCGCGACGTTCCACACGTCGATCGAACGATCGAGAACACTTGCCGCTGCCTACCCGATTTTGCAGACCGCGCTCGAAAAAATCAGCGGCCGCATTGCCGTGTCCGAGTCCGCCCGCCGCACGCTCGTCGAACATCTCGGCGGTGATGCGGTGTTGATCCCGAACGGTGTCCGGGTCGCCAGTTTTGCCGACGTCACACCGATTCCGGGCTGGCCGGGTGAGGGTGGCAGTCTCGGATTCCTTGGCCGTCTTGACGAGCCTCGCAAGGGTTTTCCCGTGTTACTGCAGGCGTTCGAGCTGTTGGCGCGCGAGCGGCCCGACGTCCGACTTTTGGTTGCGGGTCCCGGTGATGCGGCCGACGCGATTCGTGGCATGGCCGACTCCGTCGCCTCGCGAATCACTTTTCTCGGCCTCGTGAGCGACGACGACAAGGCGCGCATGCTTTCCTCGGTCGACCTCTACGTCGCGCCCAACACGGGCGGTGAGAGTTTCGGCATCGTGCTGCTCGAAGCGATGGCCGCCGAAACCCCTGTGCTGGCAAGCAATCTCGATGCGTTTCGCGTGGTGCTCGACGACGGCAACGCGGGCGCGATGTTCCCCGTCGGCGACGCCGAAGCGCTCGCACTCATGGCGGGGGACTTGCTCGACGACCAGCCGGCCCGAGAGCGTTTCGCTGCGGCTGGACACGAGCGGGTGCGCGGATACGACTGGTCGACCGTGGCGCGTGACGTCGTCCGGGTATACGAGACGGTCGCTGTCGACGCCCGACCCGTCGCGTCGCATGGGCGTGGCTTTCCCCGTTCGTTGCCGCGCGGCCTACCCCGACAGGGACGGTGAGCTGCGATGCCGTGGTGGTTTTGGCTGATCGTGGCGTTCATCGTGCTGGCGGCGTACGTCGCGTCGACGAGCAACCGGCTCGACCGGCTGCATGCGCGGCTCGATGCCACCCGCGCGGCCCTCGACGCGCAGCTGGTGCGGCGTTCCGCGGTCACGCTCGAGATCGCGGCGTCTGCGCTTCTCGACCCTGCGACCAGCGTCCTGCTCGCCGGTGCCGCCCACCAGGCGCGGGCAGTCACCGGCGATGCCCGCGAGGTCGACGAGAGTGCGCTGACCGCGGCGTTGCGGGCCACCTTCGACGAGCCCGACGTCGCCGCGACCCTCGCCGACGACCCGACCGGCGCCGAACTGCTGGCCGAACTCGAAGCTGCCGCGACGAAAGTGCCGCTCGGCCGCCGCTTCTACAACGACGCCGTGAGGTCCACGCTCGCTGTCCGCAAGCACCGGGTCGTGCGCTGGCTGCACCTCGCCGGCCGGGTCGCCCCGCCGCGTTTCTTCGAGATGGACGACGAACCGCCAAGCCACTTGGTGGCTGCCCCGACTGCAGCAGTTGCCGGGGCCGATAACGCCGAGGCGCTGGGGCTGCCCCCCGACGTAGACTGAGCACAACATTTCTCGGCTAACGCCAGGCGGCCTAGTGCCGCGCCGGCGCCGTCTTTCCAGCTCAACTGAGAGGTCCCCGTGTCGACCCAGTCGAACGAGTTGAACGCCAGCGAAGCGACTGCCCCGTCGTCCGGCCGCACCGGCACTACCGGCACTACCGGCACTACCAGGGTCAAGCGCGGCATGGCCGAAATGCTCAAGGGCGGCGTGATCATGGACGTCGTCACCGCCGACCAGGCGAAGATCGCCGAAGACGCCGGGGCCGTCGCAGTGATGGCGCTCGAGCGGGTTCCGGCCGACATTCGGGCGCAGGGCGGCGTGGCGCGCATGAGCGACCCCGACCTGATCGACGGCATCATCAATGCGGTCTCGATCCCGGTGATGGCCAAGGCACGCATCGGGCACTTCGTCGAGGCTCAGGTGCTGCAGTCGCTCGGTGTCGACTACGTCGACGAGTCCGAGGTGCTCACCCCCGCCGATTACGCGCACCACATCGACAAGTGGGCGTTCACGGTTCCCTTCGTGTGCGGAGCGACGAACCTCGGCGAGGCGCTGCGGCGCATCACCGAAGGAGCGGCGATGATCCGGTCG
>JBOGEK010000498.1:0-1575 GCA_050743645.1 Acidothermaceae bacterium | reverse complement strand
CAACAACGCTGCTCGGCGGTGTCGGGGAAAACCTCCCGCAGCGCGCCCCAAAACCCCAGCGCCCCGTCGCCGACCGCGAGCACCGGGGCGCGCATCCAGCGCCGTTTCGCGTCCCGAAGCAGATCCGCCCAAGACTCGCCACGAATTCCTCGATCTCGCGCAGCGAAACGGTGCTATGCGACGCCCCCAACTCGAAGAGGATCTCCGCCGAGCGCTGGAGAACGAAGAACTATGGATTGCCTACCAGCCGATTACTGAAGCACGTAGCGGCAAACTCATCGGCGTAGAGGCGCTCGCCCGGTGGGAACACCCAACCCTCGGGCCTATCTCACCCGTCGAGTTCATCCCGATCGCTGAGGACAGCGGCCTCATCACGCAACTGGGCGACCGGATCCTTAAAATGGCATGTCGCCAGGCCGCAGCTTGGCGTGCGCACTGTTCGGCCCTGTCGAATCTGCGACTCTCGGTCAATTTGTCGACCGCCCAACTGAGCGACCCGGCGCTTTGCGGCGGTGTTTTGGCGACCCTTGCGGACGCGGCACTTCCGCCCGTGGCTCTTTGCCTCGAAATAACCGAAAGCATGCTGGTTGCCGATCCAGAAAAGGCGGTTCTGGTGTTACGGGATCTGCACGAGGCGGGTGTACATCTCGCTATCGACGACTTCGGAACTGGGTACTCCTCGTTGGCTTATCTGCGCCGCTTCCCGGTGGCAGAACTAAAGATCGACCGGTCCTTCGTTTCGTCGATGAATGAAAGCCACGACGATGCCGCCATCGTCGAGAACATTTCCCGGCTCGCGCACGCACTTGGCCTTCGCATCGTCGCCGAGGGCGTCGAAACACAGGATCAGCTCGACGAGCTAAACGAGCTCGGCTGTGATTACGCGCAGGGCTACCTCATCGGACATCCTGCGGCAGCTACCGAAGCTCTCCACATGTTCGATCGCCTCGCGCGTGCACACGAAGCCCTCGCACTATCAACGGTTGGGTCGTCGGAAGCCGACCATTAGGTGTCGCGGCATGCGTTACCCCGGCCCGCGTGGTGAGACCGGATTCGTGCGCCCGGCAGTGTCCCGGTTCACGACATCGGAATGGTGCCTTGCGTCATCGATTGGGTGTCTTGGGTCATCGGAATAACGTGTCGCCGGTCTTGGGAATGGGTTACGACGTGCAGCGAGCGACCGTCGTCCGCGGAGCGCCCATCTTCTCATCTGTTCAACGGCGTCTGACCATGCGCCGCCGCTGACGCCGTAACAGATCGAGGCCTCTTTGCGCGAGCCGCTGGCGGAACTACCGGATGATCGAGGTGAGGTGCAACGCCGCGTCCGCCAGCACCGGATCTCCATAGCACGCCGGTCGGCCAGCGGCGCGAGAAACATCGCTCGGCGGGCGGGCTTGGGCGCCCAGTCGGCTCAGCCGGCCGCGACCTGCTGGGCGGCACCTCGCAAAGGCACGGCGGCCGATGCTGCGGCGCGGCGGCGCAGCAGCCAGGCGGCGGCCGCGACGAACCATGCCAGGC
Organism: Acidothermaceae bacterium; assembly: GCA_050743645.1. GTDB lineage: Bacteria > Actinomycetota > Actinomycetes > Acidothermales > Acidothermaceae > JBOGEK01. The sequence goes on along the minus strand of JBOGEK010000498.1, from coordinate 57 downwards.
CGAGGATCTGCCCTGGATCAAAGCCTGCCGCCGCCGACATCGTGCCCACGCCCGCGA
>JBOGEK010000497.1:0-3993 GCA_050743645.1 Acidothermaceae bacterium | reverse complement strand
CCTTCGCGCTGGTGGCACTGCTCGCCGCGATTGTTGGATTACTCGCATGCGCGATGAGCGAGTCGGCCGAGCGGCGCGCGGCGCTCGACCGCGAACTTGAGCAAGCTCGCAGCGACTACGCGATCGACGCGGAGATCGGGGCGTTGACTAACGTGACTGACGCGATTCCAAGCCCACGTTGAGCGACGTCCGGCAGCGCTCCGGAGTAGCCTCCACGCATGTTCGGACTCCCGGGCCGGCCGCTGCTTTCGGTCGCGCTCGCCATCGGGCTCCTCGCGGCTTGCGGAGGCAATTCGACGGCGTCGAGCAATGGTGCGACAAACTCGTCGGACGTCGTGGGTGTCACGCGATACGCGTTGGCGAGCCGCCAACCGGTGCCCCCGCTTGCGGGTCAGACGCTCGACGGGCAGTCGCTGTCGTTGCAATCGTTCGGTGCCGGGAATGTCGTCCTGATCAATGTGTGGGCATCCTGGTGCGGGCCGTGTCGAAGCGAGGCGCCGTTGATAGCCGCTGCGGCGAAGTCGTTTGCGCCAAGGGGTTTCGTCGTCCTCGGTATTGACGAGCAGGATGAGCAGTCCAAAGCCAAGGCGTTCGCGGCGTCGACAGGGATGACCTATCCGAACCTTGTCGATAAAGAAGGCACCATCCTGCGCAAGCTGAAGATGCTGCCGCAGATGGGGATACCGAGCACGCTGGTGATCGATCGGCATGGCCGGGTCGCCGCGCGCATCATCGGACCAGTCACTTCTACTCAGGTTGATCAGGTGGTGTCGGAGCTTTCCGCCGAGACGTGACCAGAGCGCCCTGACGGGTTTTCAAATTGATGCGTGATTCTCATCGCCGTCGAGAGCACTGAGGGCTATCGTGTGCGTCGGTTGTTCACCCAGCATCGCTCGGCGATGGGAGCAGCATGGCCACTACCGCCGAAACGCCGACCCGGTTGATTCCTTGGCCGTCGAGAGCGGCGGCGATCGTGGCCGATTATGTTGCGCTGACCAAGCCGCGCATCATAGAGCTCTTGCTCGTCACCACAGTGCCTGTGATGATGCTTGCGGCCAAAGGTTTTCCGCGAATCGAGCTGCTCGTCGCGACTCTCGTCGGCGGCACGCTGGCGGCGGGTTCGGCAAATGCATTGAACTGCTACGTCGATCGTGACATTGACGCCGTTATGCACCGGACCGCCAGACGTCCGCTCGTTCGCTCCGTCATTCCGCCGAAGAACGCTCTGGTGTTCGGGTTCGTACTGGGTTTTGTCTCGATTGGCTTGCTGTGGTTGACGACGAACGGCCTATCGGCCATCCTCGCCTTGGCCGCCATCGCCTTTTATGTGCTCGTCTACACGGCCGGGCTCAAACGGCGCACGTCGTCCAATATAGTTTGGGGTGGCGCCGCCGGCTGCATGCCCGTTCTCATCGGCTGGTCGTCCGTGACGGGGTCGCTGAATTGGACGCCAGTTGTACTTTTCGCGGTCGTATTTCTCTGGACGCCGCCGCATTTTTGGGCTCTCGCTATGCAGTTCCGTGCTGACTATGCGGCTGCCAAGGTACCAATGCTGCCCGTCGTCGCGAGCGATCAACTTGTTGCCGGGCGGATCGTCGCCTACACCTGGGCAATGGTGGCGGCCTCACTCTCGCTTTGGCCGGTCGCACATACCACTGTGCTGTACCCGGCGGCCGCGCTCGTGTTGGGCGCCCTGTTCCTGCGCGAGACCTATGCCTTGCGCACGCGAGTGCGCGTCGGCCAGCCGCTGCGCCCGACCCGGGTATTCCATTGGTCGATCCATTACCTGACGCTGTTGTTCTTGGCGGTAGCCATCGATGCCTTGCTCCAGCGCTGGACCTGAGCCCGCTTCAGCCCCTCGTTTGCGGGCCGCCCGGGGGGTCGTTCGCCTCCAGCCGTTTTAGATACTCCTGCCATGCGCTGAGCCCGGGGTCGTCAACGGTCGATAAATGCTCCGGACTCGGTGTCGAATTCCGCGCACGTGCTGCATCGTCTAACGCGAGTGTCGGTTCGCTTTTTTCAGCCTGGGCCCGCAACTCGGCATGCCACATTCGCCACCACATATAAAGACCGGCGACGCCGTACAGCGGCCACTCGAAGGCGTAGACCCAGGCGATCTCGCGCCCGCCCAAAGCCCTAGTCAGCTCGAACCAACCGGCCGCGAAAGCGCCGGGAGCACCGATCAGCATCGGCAAATGAAATCGGACGACGTTGGAGGAAAGCCACGGGTGAGCCTTCTTCGCGCTCACTGCGGGGTGCTTAATGGCAGGGTGGTCGCAGCCAAAGTTTCGAGGTCCACTCGGCGAGACTTCCGCTCCTCGGTGTGGAGCCATTCGAGCACCGCGATTGTGACCCAGACCGAATCGATGAGCATGCTTCCGGCCCACATCAACGAGCCAGCTAGTTGTTGGTCAGCAAGCGGTGAGGGACCGAAGGATCGCGGTGCGGTCGCGTAGAACGGGTACAGCAGGTAGTTCGACGAATAGATGAAGAAGCCGGTCATGGTCTCGGGGAGCATCATCAAAAACAGTGAGATCGCGCGGCCGCCGGGTGATAGTCGCTTCGGGGCCGGGTTGCCGTTCAGCAAAGGGTAGTAGAACAGCAGCGCGGCGAAGAGGTACAGCGGGTGTTCGACGTAATCGTGCACAAGGGGGTGTTCCAGCGAATAGTTGAAGAACGGCGAAAAGTGCGTGCCGGTGAGTACGCCGGCGAACAAAAGCCAGCTGACTGCCGGGTGCGTGAGCGCAACGACGATGCGGCTTCGCAATACCGGTACGACGAACCTGCGCCGGAACGCAGGCGTGCTCGCCCGGAGCAGCAGCAGAACTGGCGCGCCGAGCAGCAGTATCGGCGCCGCGAGCATCATCAAAACGATGTGCTGAACCATGTGCGCCCAAAAGAACGTGTCGTCATACGCGCCGACCGGTCCGAGAACGACTAACCAAACCAGCGCTAGTCCCGAAAGGTAGCTGGCGGTGAGCCGCCGTGGCCACAAAGAGTCAGGACGGCGTCGATTTACTATCCGAACGCCCCAGAGGTAAGCAAACGCGGCTGCGATCAGCCCACAGCCCGCGACCGGTTCGAACGTCCAGGCGCTCAGGAATGTGACCGCGTGGTTCACATCGGGGACCCTACTCCCGGCCGACCATCCGTGCCTTCGATTCGGTTGGAATTCGGTATGCGAACACGGTCGCGACGCGCCCATGAAAGCGAGTTCTCGAAGCTGATTGACAAACTGATTCGACCGGGCCACGCTTCGCATCTTGTAGGCAATAACGGCTCGAGAGGCTCTTGGGGGCCCAGTGGGCGCAGGGCGTGTAGCAATAGGTGTTGGCGGAACGGTCCTGGGCGGTGCGCTGGTCGTCGCCTTGACCGGGACGATTCTTTCGCGTTCGAGCGCTCAGGCAAGTCCCCTCACCGCTTCGGTGAAGGGCACTGCGCAGACGAGCAAAGGTGTGCTTCCGCATGCGTTCTTAAATCTGGCGACTTACCCCGACAGCATGGCCGGTGAGCATGGGTCGAGCGGCGGCGCGCATCCCGACTGGGTGAGTTATGGCCCGACGAGCGCGTTCAAAGTGCCGGCTCATGCCTTAGTCACTGTCACGATCAGCCAATACGACAGCGGCGACACAATCACTAACCCGTACTTCGCGGTTGTGCACGGAACTGTCGATGGCACGGAAACGATCGACGGAAAGACGGTTACCCACGCCGATCCCGATTCCATCGGCCATACCTTCACCATTCACGCCGCGCCGACCAACCAGGACCCGTTGTTCGTCAGCGTGCCGCTGCCCGCGGTAGCCGACGACGCGCCTGTCGTCGCTGGTAGCGATTACTCCGCGCCGCATGTCGTGACGTTCTCGTTTATCACGGGCGGTCCTGGCGAGTACGTGTGGAACTGCGAGTTCCCTTGTGGCGACGGCTATTACGCCAAGTTCGGCGGCCCGATGTCGACGCGGGGATACATGTCCGGAACGCTCACGGTCTCAT
>JBOGEK010000496.1:0-11501 GCA_050743645.1 Acidothermaceae bacterium | reverse complement strand
TCAATCCCTACGTGGCATTTTTTCAAGCGACGCCGCTGATCGCATTGACGCCGCTCGTCGTGATCTGGTTCGGCATCGGCTTCCAATCCGAAGTGGCTGTCACCGTGTTGCTCGCTGTCTGGTCGGTCATCATCAACACGTCCGAGGGCGTTCGTAACACTCCTGAGTCGCTTCTCGATATGGCGAGGATCTATCAGGCAACTGAAGGTTCGGTCATTCGCCACATCGCGCTGCCACACGCGATCCCGTACATGTTCGCTGGCCTCCGGATCGCGCTGGCCAAGGGAATGATCGGCGTAATCATCGCCGAGATGGACGTCAGCTTGAAGGGGCTGGGCGGTCTCGTAGAAGACTTTGGCAACTCGTTCCAAACTGCCCGACTGCTTGCGGCGATCATCACGTCGTCCTGCGTTGGCGTCATCGGCACGATAATCCTCGAACTCGTCCGCCGCCGTGTTGCACCCTGGGCGGGCCGCTCCAAGGCAAAGACCCAGGCCTGACCAGCTAACGAAGGGTGGGAGCGATCCCGTGGCAAAGCACAACGAGCAAGCCGTTGGTGGTACAGCAACGGCACGCTGGGGCGCTGACGTGAACGCAGAAGCACGCCCACGTATCGAAATCGTGCACGCGTCAAAGCGTTTTCGGCGTCCTGACAGCAACGAGACCTTCACCGCTCTCGCCGACGTATCGCTGTCTGTCGGACAGGGAGAATTCATCTCGCTCATCGGTGCTTCAGGCTGCGGCAAGACGACCCTGTTGCGGATGATGTCGGGCCTAATCCCGAGCGACGCTGGCGAGATTTACCTGAGTGGCAAGCCGGTCAACGGCGTTCCGCCGTCCATCGGCTTCGTCTTTCAACATCCAGAGCTACTACCGTGGCGAACGCTCGAGCAGAACCTCCATTTCGTCCTTAAGCAGCAGCGGATTCCGAAGCCAGAGGCGCAACGGGCCGTAGCCGACAAGTTGGCACTCACGAACCTGGAGGAGTTCGCAAAGTACTACCCGCAAATGCTTTCGGGTGGCATGCAGCAGCGGGCCGGGCTGGCTCGAGCACTCGTTGGTAACCCCGACGTCTTGTTCATGGACGAGCCGTTGTCGGCGCTCGACGCGTTCACTCGCCGGCAGCTACAGCAAGACATCGCCGACATCATCTTGGCGACCGGGGCCACAACGGTCTTGGTTACGCACGAAGTTGACGAAGCGATCTTCTTCTCCGACCGGATCGTCGTCATGGGAACAGCCCCGGGAAGGGTCCGCGAAATAATCGACGTCCCTCTTCCTCGACCCCGTCGACACGCCGATCTGTTGGGCAATCCGGTCGTCGCTTCATTACGTGACCGGGTGCTTTCTCTCGTCCTTGGTGTCACGTAGTCAACTGCCAAATATCAGGATCGTTTAAACGCACCACGCATTCACCACCGTTGCAACCCACTTACTGCATCGAGAGGTCAAGGACCATGAAGGTGACATCGCGGAAATCTTGGAGAGGGCGTACAGCGCCTTCCGTGGTTGCTGTGTGTGCGGCGCTAGGGCTGGTCGCCGCGTGCAGCTCATCTGGCTCGAAACCAGCTGCTCAGAGTCCTGCGCAAAGCCTGCCAGTCGCGTCAACGAGCGCACCGGCCGCAACCGGCGGCTCCGCGAGTAGCAGTGCACCCGCCGCGAGCAGCGGAAGCTTCACGCCACCGGATCTGTCGGGCCAGACGATTCGAATCTCCGAGGGATCAGCTCCTCAGGTCGAAGACACCCGGCTCTACCTAATGAGCCAGATCCTTCAGTCGTGGGGCGCAAAATCCAGCCTCGTCAACCAAACCGGCGACCCGGCCGCTGTTCGCGTCGTTTTGGCCGGCGACGCCGAGGTTGGCTCTATCGCGGTCACGGGTGTTATCAACTCGGGGCTGTTGACCTTCGGGCCGAGCCAGCCGCGACTCGACTACCACTTCATGGGCGCGCCATCGCTGAAAAGCATCAGCGATCTGCCTGGCCATACCTATGGAACGTCTAACACGCACGGTGTCGAGGCGCTCATGTTCGCCGACCTGCTCGCCAAGAACAACATCAAGGAGTCGGACGTCAAGGTATCCGTTGCGGGCGGCGCCTCGGTGCGGGTCGCCGCGATGCTCACCCACCGTCTCGATGCCACCTTCGTCCATATTGGTGACGTGCCGAAGCTGACGGCCGCCGGATTCAACGACCTGGCCACCATGTCGACCGTCGCCCCAGAGCTTGCCGACTCGGTGCTAGCGGCCGATCCAAAGTGGGTCAAGTCACACCCCGATCTCGCGCTCGCTGTCGACGAAGCCTGGCTCAAGGCGGCACAGCTATTCAAGGATGACAAGGCGCAATGGGTGGCGGCAGCCGTTAAATATGCCGGTGGCGCCGAGGCGGACGCAGCGGCGGTCTATGACAACTTCAGCCAGTCGAACGCTTTCCCGGCCTCGAAGAGCGCGTTTACTTCGGCGGGCGCACAGGCGCAGGAGACGCTTGCCTTCCAGGTCGGCGCGATTACGAAACAGCCGGCGATCGATCAGTGGCTCACCGAGCAGTACTGGGACCAAGCCACTCAGGCGCTAGGCATTTCGTAATACCTGGTCAATCGGAATAGGCACTCGATCGAGCATTGAGCCCATTCCGGCGGGCGCTGCGTCGCAAATGGCGCAGGCGCCCGCTGGGATGGTGGCTGCTCAAACCGCACGGAAATAAGGAGTTCTCGAAATGACGCAAGCCGTTGACGCGGTCCTCTCGGCGCTCGACTCTCAACGAGAGGAGCTGGCCGAACTGGTTCTACATTTGGCGAACACCTATGCACCAGTCGGTGGCGAAATCGCGGCGGCGCGCGAGGTCGACGAGTGGTATCGGGCAAACTCGATCGAGTCAAACGTCATCGAACTCGTCGAGGGGCGTGCCAACACCGTCGGCCGCATTCGCGGTGACGGCAGCGGGAAGACCCTTATCTTCAATGCGCATCTCGACACTGAGGCATCGGGCCCCGACTTCGACAACCTCATGGGTGTACCCGATCCGAACATCGTTGGTGCGCGTCGTGAGGGTGACCGCATCTTCGGCCATACAGCACTCAACGATCGGCACGCCCACCCACTTTTCATGTTTGCCGCGCGCGCGGTGCGTGACGCTGGCGTGAAGCTGGGAGGCGACCTCGTTTTGACCTCGGTCGCAGGTGAGACGGGACAAGCCCCGGTCGACGAGTACAAAGGACTCCGCTACGACGGCAAGGGACTAGGTAGTACCTACCTGGTCGAGCACGGTGTCCGCGGCGACTACGCGCTGGTGTCAGAGACGACGGACTTCGCATTGAATTGGCACGGCACCGGCGCCAACTACTACAAGGTCACTATTCGCGGTAAGAATATGTACACGCCGCGGCTGGACCGTGGCGACACGTGGACGGCATCACCCAACTCGATCTTGAAGGCCTCATACGTAGTACAGGCGATCGAGGATTGGGCGGCGAAGTACACCGTCGACCACACCGGAATGACGCCTTGTGGCGAGGTACGACCGCAGGCCCAAGTCGGGGCGATCCGCGGTGGCATTCCGTGGCGTCCGAATCGTTCGTCGCCGTACACGGCGCTCTACGTGGACGTACGAACGCTGCCTGGCGAGAACCCCGACCGCATCACGAAGTCGTTGCGCGACGCAATCGACGCTGTCGGTGTCGATGCCCAACTCGACCTCATCATGTCGAAAAGTGGCGCCCTCGGAAAGGGGATCGAACCGCTCGCGGAAGCGATTACGACCGGACACAAGCTTGTCCGTGGTGACGATCCACCCCGCTACGCAGAGCCTGCAGTCGTCGGAATGTGGCGCGACATCAACGTCTTCAACAAGGCGGGCATCCCGTCGATCACCTACGGGCCGAGCCGCGGTAGCGCAGGCGTCCAGGGCAGAGGCTTCCTCGAAGTGGACGACCTGATCGACGCCGCGAAGGTGTACGCACTGGTTATTCTCCAGGTCTGCAACGGCCTGAAGGTCGGGTGATCCCGCCGTCGGTCGAGCGCGTCGCCATCGTGACGGGTGGCAGTGGCTCGATCGGCGGTGCGATAGTGCGCGACCTCGCTCGGGACGGCGTTGCAGTGGTGATCGGATATCACGGTAACGAAGCCGGCGCCCTTGCGACTGCCGATCGAATCGTGGCGGACGGCGGCACCGCGGTCGCGGTGGCGGTAGATGTCACGCAGCGCAGCAGCGTGCAGCTTCTGGTCGACACGTGCATGTCTCGCTACGGGCGGCTCGACATTCTCGTCAACAACGCCGGGGTGATGTTACGTAGCGATTTCCTCGATACGTCTGAGTCCGACTGGGACATGACGCTCTGCACAAACCTGAAGGGCTACTTCTTGTGCGGGCAGGCTGCTGCCCGTCTCATGGTGCGGCAAAGGTCAGGGGTCATCGTCAATGTGTCGTCCACCAACGACACGATCGCCACCCGCGGTTGTACCGCCTACGCCGTCGCGAAAGGGGGCGTACGTCTGCTCACTCGGCAGATGGCCTTGGAGCTGGCGCCTGATGGGGTGCGAGTCAACTCCGTCGCGCCCGGGATCGTTGAGAGCAATTTCAACAGAGAAATGCTGCAGGACCCCCAGTTCGTGGCGGAATCGCTCGCGCTCATCCCAGCCGCTCGTTTCGCTACAGCGGACGACGTCGCGGCCGCTGTCGTCTTCCTCGCGTCCGACCGCGCGACCTTTATTAACGGAGCAACACTGCGCGTCGATGGGGGAAAGACGATTGTCTAGCCTCTCCGACGAGTCCGTCCTTCTTCTCGACAATGCCGATGTGGCGGGGCTCCTGCGGATGGACCAGGCAATCGAGTCGCTGCGCGCTGCCTATGATGACTTGGCCAGGGGCGACGCTACCTACATTCCGCGGATCGATATCTTCGCACCGACTTCGCGCAGCCACGAGTTCTATCAGTGGGGCAGCATGGCAGGTGTTTGCCTCTCAGCAGGCGTTCTCGCCGTCAGAATGAAATCCGACATCGTGAGCTGGCCCGAGGGCAAGCGGCAGGACAAGTACGCCGGCCGGCCAGGACTGTATTGCGGGCTGATCCTTGTCTTCGACATCGTGAACGGAGCGCCGGTCGCCATCATTCAGGACGGATACCTACAACACGTCAGAGTCGGTGCGGCCGCTGCCATCGGGACGGATCTTCTTGCCCGCCCGGATGCTCGCACGCTTGGACTCGTCGGTTCGGGTGGTATGGCTGATGTTTACCTCGACGCTATTTCCGCCGTCCGTGATCTCGACGAGGTGCGGGTATATAGCCCGGATTCGACGCACCGCGAGGAATTCGCCCGGCGAGCACGCGCGCGGCTCGGGGCGCAGGTAGCGGCCGTATCCTCGGTCGAGGAGGCAGTGCGCGGCCAGGACATTGTTGCCACAGCAACGAGCTCGATGACCCCGACGTTCGACGCGGCTTGGCTGAAACGGGGTGCTCACGTCACCTGTGTGACGCGGCGCGAAATCGGCCAGGCGCTGCTCGATCGGGCGGATCACGTCATCCAACTTGGGCTCGAAAGCATCAAGCGTGACGTCGAAGTCCCGATGATGGAGTGGAAGGCCGGCGGAATGGCCGCATACGTATGCGGCTCGCCTGACCAGCGTGCGCGAATACCGTCCGGCGAACCTGCCGAAGCCGGCGCGTATCCCACTCTGCTCGATCTTCAGGCAGGTCGGGTTCCCGGTCGCCAATCTGTCGAAGACATCACGTTGTTCGTCAATGTCGGCACACAGGGTCTGCAGTTCGCGGCTGTGGCAGGCATGCTCTATCGACTTGCGCAGGCAGCTGGTGCCGGGCGTCGGCTACCGAGCGCATGGTTCCTCGAAGACGTCCGAGATTAATGAGTGAGTGATTGGTCGGCTCACTTGGCAAGTGTGGAAGGGATGACATGACCGGCAGAGTTTGGGACCCGTTCCTGACGGATCGTGACCGCGAGGTCGCTGCGGTTTCGGGGTATGGCGGCGATGGTGGTTTTGGAGAACGGCCTGCCGTGCTTGTCATCGACGTCACGAATGCATTCTGTGGCGAAACCCCAGCGCCGATTCTCGAATCCGTCAAGCAGTGGCGAAACAGCTGCGGCGAAGAGGCGTGGGATGCGATCGCCGTCATCGGGAGGCTGCTGCCGCAGGCTCGTGCACAAGGCGTGCCAGTCATCTTCTCGGCCGGTACCGACACGCCCAACAACGCGCTTTACTCGGGCCGGTGGGCGAACAAGAACCTTCGGCGCGGCGAAGACAAGGCCACAGATCGCAAGGTTGGCTACGAGATCGTCACTCCGTTGAGACCGACCGACCGTGACATCATCTTGCGTAAGACAAAGCCCAGCGTGTTCTTCGGCACGCCCTTGATGTCATATCTCGTCGATCTCGGTGTCGACACCTTGATCTGCTGTGGCGGTACGACAAGCGGCTGCGTCCGCGCTACCGTCGTCGACGCATTTTCGTACAATTTTCGGGTGTGCGTGGTCGAGGAAGCGACGTTCGACCGGTCGCAGGCGTCGCACGCACTCAATCTCTACGACATGCAGCAGAAGTATGCCGACGTGATCTCCGCGGGCGCGGCCATGGATTATCTAGGTCAACTGCGGCCGGGCCTCTTCGACACTGGTTACCAGCCACTACGCAGTTGATCTATGCGGTCGGGTGCTGCCCTCGTACGCCAGCGGTTGTGGGACGTAGTGTAGAACGGATATTGTATGCAGTGTTACGCCAAAGGCGGGAGCCGGAACCCCCGCCCGAGCAACTCAAACGGAGACTACGGTGACTCGTCCTCAGATCGGCTATGCCGCCATGCTGGAGCAGTTTCATCCGACGGAGGTCGTCGAGTACTCGGCCTTGGCCGAGCGCTCCGGGTTTCAGGGTGTGATGGCCGCTGACCATTTCCAGCCTTGGGTGCCCCAGCAAGGGCAAGCTGCGTTCGTTTGGAACGTACTGACTGCGCTGGGCGAGCGAACGACTGGCGATATCGGTCCCGGCGTGACGTGCCCATCGTTTCGATTCCATCCCGCGATCGTCGCCCAGGCGTCTGCGACGTTGGAGGCGATGTATCCCGGCCGCTTCTGGCTCGGCCTCGGTTCGGGAGAGGCGTTGAACGAACACGTCGTCGGGGGTTATTGGCCCGAGGCGGTGGAGCGACTGGCTCGCATGTGGGAAGCAATCGAGATTGTCCAGAAGCTGTTCAGCGGCAAAGACGTCAAGCACGCCGGCAGGTTCTTCACCCTCGAGACCAGCCGGCTCTGGACCATGCCGGTTACGCCGCCGCCGATTTTTGTGGCCACCGCAGGGCCGGTCACGGCCAAACGGGCCGGGAAGACCGTCGATGGGATCATCACGCCGGGAGCAACACCCGAAAAAATCGTCGGCTTGTTCGCCAAGTTCGACGACGGAGCGCGCGAGGCAGGCAAGGATCCTTCGGTGATGCCGAAAATCTTGCAGCTCCATCTTTCGTGGGCGCCGACCGATGAGGAAGCACTTCAGAATGCGATCACGGAATGGCCGAACGGTGGCATGAAGTTTCCCAAGCAGGACATCCGGTCGCCGTACGACTTTGAGCAGATGGCGAAACTGGTGCGGCCCGAAGATTTCGATGGGCGAATGCTCATCACCTCCGATCCCGATGCTCATCGCAAGGAGATCCAACGGTTCCTCGATCTGGGGGTTGATCGCATCTATCTCCACAACGTTGGCCGCAATCAGAAAGAATGGATCGACGTGTTCGGCCGCGAGGTGCTTCCGGGCCTGACCAGGTGAGCCTTCATCGCCTGGCGGTTCGCGCGCTGGAGCAGCCATGCCTTCGATGACCTTCGAACGAGAACTCTCAGTGGGTGCTGATGCGGCTGCTTGCTGGAGAGTCCTTACGGACGTCCCGCGCCTCGTAGGCTGGATCAGCGTCGTCCAAGACGCCCAGGAGATCTCCAAACTTGACCGCTATACCGCCGTCCTGATGGACCGGCTGGGCCCGTTCAAGCTCCGAGCCGATCTAGAAATTTCGCTGAGCGATGTCGAGGAATGCCGGCGGGTACACGTGAACGCTGCAGGCGAGGACCGGCAGGTGTCGTCGCGTATCAGCGTCGACGCAACGTTGAATCTGAACGCGCGAGAGGGCGGTGGCACCGTCATCAGTGTGAACGGTACCTACGAGGTGGTCGGGCGCGTCGCCACTCTCGGGGCCGGGATGATCCGAGCGAAGGCCACCAAGATTCTCGACGAGTTCTTCGAACACGCCGCGGCCGAACTGGCTGGCCGTTAGATGCTGCCACCTTTTGCCGTTGAACGTCCGGCCGATCTCGCGGACGCGCTCACGATGCTCAGCGAGGACTGCATACCGTATTGCGGCGGCACTGAGCTCTTGCTCGCAATGAAGATGGGCTTGCTGCGGCCCGACGCGCTCGTCGATCTCAAGCGGCTGACAGAGCTCCGTGGGATGCGGGTCGACGACCAGGAGTTCGTCATTGGTGCCGCGACATCACATGCTGACATCGCACGGTCGACGTTGGTCAGCGAGCGCTTGCCGTTGCTGGCGAAAGTCGAGCGCCGAGTCGGTAACGCGCGCGTGCGGTCGCAAGGGTCGATCGGCGGAAATCTGTGCTTCGCCGAGCCACGTTCAGATATCGCTACGGTGCTTCTCGCGCTCAATGCTCGTCTTTCACTCGCCTCGACAGGGTCGACGAGGCGCGTCGCGATGGCTGACTTTATCGATGGCGCATACTCCACCGCTCGAGCCGCCAGCGAGTTGCTCGTCGACGTACGTATTCCACTGCCCGCACCGAGCGGCGCATACGAGAAGTTCCAAACCGCGGAACGACCGACCGTCGGGGTCGCCGTCGTGCGAGGTTTGCAGGGTGGGGTGCGCATAGTTCTCGGAGCGGTCGGCGAGATGCCGCTCGCATTCGAGTTCGCGGACCTTAGCGGGGTCGAGCCTGAGGCGATCGCCGATGGCATCGATCCGATCCCCGACCTCACCGGCTCGGTTCGGTACAAGAAACACGTTACTGCGACGTACATTCGACGCGTCCTCGCGCTGCTCGAAACAGTGAAAACGGATGGTTGACGTGGCCCTAGGGAGCGAAGTGTCTGCGCGCGTGAACCGAGTCGAGGTACGGCGCTATGTCGAAAACCGGCGAACGCTCGCTGAGTTTCTACGGGAGGATCTCGGTCTCACCGGTACGAAGGTGAGTTGCGAACTCGAAGTATGCGGGGTGTGCTCCGTCCTCGTCGATGGCGAGCCTGTCAGCGCATGCACGTATCTCGCCGTTGACATCGACGGGCGCGAGGTCCTGACGGTCGAAGGTCTGGCTGATCAGTCGCGGCTACACCCGCTGCAGGAAGCATTCGTCGAGAACTTTGCGCTGCAATGTGGTTTCTGCACTCCTGGGTTTCTGACTATGGCGCACTGCCTGTTGGCGGCAAACCCCGCGCCGTCCGAGAGCGAAGTCATCGAGCATCTCGACGGGAATATCTGCCGGTGTACGGGCTATCGCCCTATCGTCGATGCGGTGCTGGATGCCGCGCAGCGGCTGAGGAACGCAAACGCATCCGCGGAGAATGAGCGCGGCAGCGACCCCGGCCCCGGGTCCTCCCATGACTGACCAGACCTGGGTCGGCGAGTCGGTATTGCGCCGCGATTTGTTGGAGAAAGTTACCGGATCCGCTGTCTACACCGTCGACGTCATGCCGCCAGGAGTGCTGTACGCCAAGGTCGTTCGCGCGTCGCACGCCCATGCCCGCATCGTCGACATCGAATGTGAGGCCGCACGCTCCGTGGACGGTGTCATCAGCGTTGTAACAGCGGCTGACCTCGGTGCGCTTTTCCCGCGCTTCGGACACATCGTTCCTGACCACTGCATTCTCGCGATCGACAAGGTGCGCTATTACGGCGAGCCGGTCGCGTTGGTCGTGGCAGAAACGCCTGCCTCTGCTGCTGACGGTGCCGCGCTCGTCGACGTCCGATACGACCCGCTGCCCGCTGCCATGACCGCGGCAGAGGCTTTACGCGCGGATTCCCCGTTGCTGCACGAGCACGGTTACGCGGGCAGCGGAGACGAGTCATTCACCGCTATGGCGGCGACACCTGGTCGATCGAACGCAGGCGCCGCGCCCGTTTCGACCGATGAGCCGTCGGAGGTTCGCTCGAATAGCAACGTTTGCCATGAGGTTGCGTTGGAGTGGGGCGACGTCGAGGCCGCATTTGCTGCGGCTCATCTCGTCGTGGAAACCGATGTGCGCTATCCCATGCTTTACGCATACGCGATGGAGCCATACAACTCGGTCGCGTCGTACGCCGATGGCCACCTCGAGGTTACGAGCGGTGCGCAACATCCCTACATGGTTCGCACGGACCTCGCACGGATCTTCGGGCTGCCACTGGCGCACGTCACCGTGAAAGTGCCTTACATCGGTGGCGGTTACGGTTCGAAGTCCTATACAAAAGTCGAGCCGCTGGCGTCGATCGCCTCATGGGCCACCGGCCGACCGGTCAAACTCGTGCTCGACGTCGAAGAGGCGATCTACACGACCCGCGTCGATGCGGCCGAGATTCATGCTCGAAGCGCGTTCGACGTAGACGGACGCATTCTGGCTCGAGAGTTCGACATAGTCCTCGACTCGGGCGCGTACGCCGACAACAGCCCGCTCGTGGTGGCGAAGGCGGTGAACCGTTGTTTCGGGCCTTACCGGGTGCCCAACTTGCGGGTGCGGGGGAGATCCGTCTACACCAACACTTCGCCTGCGTCGTCTTACCGTGGTTTCGGAGCCCCGCAGGGTGTCTTGGCCGGTGAGCTGAACCTCGACCAAGCTGCAGAGCGACTCAACATCGGCCCGACCGAAATCCGCCGCCGCAACCTCGTAGACGTCGGTGAGGAAATCTTGAGGGGGAAGCGCGGAATCGACGCCGATCTCAAAGCGGATCTTGAGATGGTGGCAGCGGCGCTAGAGCGTGAAGCGACGAACTCGCCCGGAACTGGTGTCGGAATCGCGTGTTCCGCCTCCGACGCGGGAGCATTTCCCGTCTCGACCGCGGTGGTGCGAATCCAGACCGACGGCTCGGTGATTCTCATGAGCGGGTCGACCGAAATGGGCCAGGGCAGCAGATCGGCGCTTGCGCAGATCGTCGCGGAAGAACTCGGCGTCCACATGGACGTCGTTCACGTCGTGCAGTCGGACACTTCGATGGGAGCGTACGAACGCACCACAGGCGCCAGCCGGACGACGACACTGGTCGGCCTGGCGGCACAGCGAGCATGCGCCGACGCGCGAGACAAGTTGCGCGCTATGGCAGCCGAAGTTCTCGAATGTCGCGCCGATCGGCTGGTCGACGTGCCCGGTGGGATTCTTGCACCCGACGGAGCGGTGACAGACTTTGGCTCGGTCATTGTCCGTTGGTTTGGCGCCGAGGCCGGCGAGGTCACAGGTGTCGGCATCGTTCGACGTGAGGGAACCACAGCGAAGATGCCGCCGTTCTGGGAAATCGGCATGGTCGGCGTCGGGGG
>JBOGEK010000495.1:0-1580 GCA_050743645.1 Acidothermaceae bacterium | reverse complement strand
CAGGTGAACCTCGAGTACCTGTCGCGGGTCGTCTTCGACCGCGAGGTCGACGGCGCCCGGCTGGCCTACCCTGACACGCTGGTCGGCACCGACTCGCACACCACCATGGTGAACGGGCTCTCGGTGCTCGGCTGGGGCGTTGGCGGCATCGAGGCCGAAGCCGCGATGCTCGGGCAGCCGATTTCAATGCTGATCCCGCGCGTGGTGGGATTCAAGCTCAACGGCGAGTTGCCGGACGGCGCAACCGCCACAGACCTCGTGCTCACCGTCACCGAACTGCTGCGAAAGCACGGTGTGGTAGGCAAATTCGTCGAGTTCTACGGTCCGGGCGTGACGAACGTGCCGTTGGCGAACCGAGCGACGATCGGCAACATGAGCCCCGAATACGGCTCCACTTGCGCGATCTTCCCCATCGACGACGAAACCTTGCGCTACCTGCGATTCACCGGACGAAGCAACGAGCGGATCGCGCTCGTCGAGGCCTATGCGAAAGAGCAGGGGTTGTGGCACGACCCCAATGTCGAGCCGCAGTATTCGGAGCGGCTCGAACTAGACCTGTCCACTGTGGTGCCGTCGCTGGCAGGCCCGAAGCGGCCGCAAGACCGGGTGTCGCTGTCAGATGCGAAGCAGTCGTTTCGCGGTGTGCTCGGCAATTACGTCGCCGTCGAGCCCGATGGCGGTTCGCTCGACGAAGGATCCGCTGAGTCATTCCCGGCCAGCGACCCGGTCGCCATCAATCACGAGCATCCCGGTGACAAGCCCGTCTCGGTGGTGAGCGCTGCAGAAGGCAGCAACGGCCGCCCGAGCAATCCGGCGCTCGTCACGCTCGGCGACGGAACGCAGGTCGAGCTCGACCACGGTGCGGTGGTGATTGCCGCGATCACCAGTTGCACCAACACGTCGAACCCGTCGGTGATGGTTGGCGCCGCGTTGGTCGCGAAAAAGGCCGTGGAGAAAGGACTTTCGCGCAAGCCATGGGTCAAGACCACGCTTGCGCCGGGCTCGAAGGTCGTGACTGACTACTACGACGCAGCAGGTCTCACGCCTTATCTCGAAAAGCTCGGCTTCAACCTCGTCGGCTACGGCTGCACCACGTGCATCGGCAACTCCGGCCCGCTCGACGACGCGATTTCGAAAGCTGTGAACGACAACGACCTCGCGGTGGCAGCCGTCCTCTCCGGTAACCGCAACTTCGAAGGTCGCATCCACTCCGACACGAAGCTGAACTACCTGGCGTCGCCGCCGTTGGTCGTCGCCTACGCGCTCGCCGGCTCGCTCGACATCGACATCACCACCGAGCCACTCGGCACGGGGTCCGACGGAAATCCCGTGTATTTGAAGGACGTCTGGCCGACCGAGAAGGAGATCGCCGACGTCGTCGGCGAAGCGATTCGCTCGCAGATGTTCTCCGAAAGCTACGGCGACGTGTTCGCCGGAGACGACCGCTGGAACGGCCTGCAAATCCCCGAGGGCGACATCTTCGAGTGGGACGACGCGTCGACCTACGTTCGGCGTCCCCCTTACTTCGTGGGCATGGACGCCGAGCCTGCGCCGATCACCGACGTCGAGAACGCCCGCGT
>JBOGEK010000494.1:0-2164 GCA_050743645.1 Acidothermaceae bacterium | reverse complement strand
GGACAAAGCATCACGAGCCGACATTCGACACCACCACCTGACAGGTAAAACCGCAGGTCAGACGCGGTATCGTGCCTCGCCCAGCCTGAACCCGCACTAGCGGGTTCTGGACTCCGGAGGCAGGGGCGCAGGTTCGAATCCTGCCGGGGGCACCGTGTGATGTCTCAGGACATCGGCGACAGCCGAACCTACGTTTGTGGGTTCGGCTATCGTGTTTTTCGGGGCGGTCAGGGTTGGCCAAGACGCCTGAGAACGCCTAGGCGACGCCTGCCGCACCGGTGCTTTCGACGCCCAGCGCACTCGCGACGCGCCGGTGCGCTTCCCAGATCTCCTCAGGCAGATCGGCGAACTGTGCGAGGTGGTCGAGGCGAAAGCCCATCTCCTGCTTCCAGCGCACCACATCGATGCTGAGCAAGGTATCGAGGTCAGCACCGTCGATGTCGAGGCCGTCGAGCTCCAGTTCTTCCTTGCTCGGCATGGTGCCCACCGCCGTTCGCACGCCGTCGAACTCGTTGTCTTTGAGCTTGATGAGCCACAACAGCGCGCGCAAGTTCTCGCGATAACCCGGTCACAGGAACCGACCGTCCTGCGGCCTTCGCTGGAACCAGTTGACGTGAGCAAAGAGTGGGGGCTCAGTCGCGGCGCCCACGACGTCGAGCCAGTGCGTGGCATACGCACCTTCGGCGTATGACATGAACGGGCGCATCGACATCGGGTCGTAGCGCAGTTGCCCGTCAACGCCTTCTGCCGCAAACGTCGCCTCGGCGCCCAGCGTCAATCCGTCGTAGACGCCTTCGGCAAGGTCGCTGATCGCGCGAATCAACGGCTCCCTGTCCCGGGTGCGGCCGCCGAAGATGATCGCATCGATCGGTACGCCGCGCGGATCGTCGAAGTCGGGCGCCAGGTTCGAGACATTGGCCAGCGTCGTCGTGAAACGGCTGTTCGGGTGCGCCCAGGGTTGACCGAGTTCGGCGTCGGTGCGTTCGGCAATGGGCTTGCCCGTCCAGTCGAACCAGCCATCAAGGTCGGACGGCGGCTGCGGCGTTCGGCCCTCCCACCAGATCTCGTGCGTCTTTTCGTTGTAGGCGACGTTGGTGAAGATGGCGTTGGTGCCCGGCGCAACCGCATCGAGCGCGGCCGGGTTGGTCTCCTCGTTGGTGTCTTTAGCCACGCCGAACACGCCGAATTCCGGGTTCACCGCATAGATGCGGCCGTCTTCGGCATTGACCCACAACCACGCGATGTCGTCGCCGTAGAAGTCGACCCGGTACCGGTCGCCGAGTGCGTCGGGCGCCAGCGTCATCGCGAGGTTCGTCTTGCCCGAGGCGCTGGGGAACCCACCACAGATGTGATACGTGCGGCCGGTCTGCTTGTCGGTGATGCCGAGCAACATGAACTGCTCGGCGAGAAACCATCCCGACTTCCAACCGTCGTAGGCAGCCTGCCGCAGGCCGTGCGCGATTTTGCCGAGTAGCGCGTTGCCGCCGTACGAAGAGCCGAAATGCAGGATCGTTCGCTCGTTCGCGAACGTCACGAAATAGCGCTGGTCGTCGGGCGTGCCTTGACCAAGGTTCTCCAGGTCTCCGGTGACGTGCACGGCGCGCACGAACATGTCGGGGTCGTGCAGGTTGTTGACGTGTTCGACCCCCACCCGGGCCATCCGGATCATGTGCAAAACGACCGTTCGGCAATCGGTCAGCTCCACGCCCACGGCATACGGTTCGAGTGGCGACCCGGGCGGCGACATCAGGTAAGGCACCACATACATCGTCTTGCCGGCGCAGGCGCCACGCATCCGTTCTTCGAGCAGGGGACGCATCTGCGATGCCGGGTGCCAGTTGTTATAGACGCCTCGGTCCTGCGGATCGTCGGTCGCGACAATCGTGCGGGCTTCGGAGCGAGCGGTGTCTTTGACGTAGCTGCGCGAGTAGTACAGGCCCTCCCCTGCAGGCAGCAGCTCGCCCGCGGCGAGCGCCTCCTCGACCAGGCGGGCATCGTCTGACGCCTGAACCACCTCGACACGTGCCGCCCCGGTGAGCTGCGCCCAGTAACGCACGTACTCCCGCACGGATTCGTTCTTCAGGTCGGCTGCGTCAAGCGCGTCGTCAATGGTGGCCATGGCGCTCCTCCTTGGTCCGGGCAGCACGCGTTCGCGCCCTGAACT
>JBOGEK010000493.1:0-3613 GCA_050743645.1 Acidothermaceae bacterium | reverse complement strand
CGACCATGCTGTCGGTTTTTTCTACCTGCAGTTCACCACCGCGCTGATCCTGGTGCTCGCCGCGAACACCGCATTCAACGGTTTTCCTGTGCTGGCATCGATTCTTGCCCGCGACGGTTACTTGCCGCGCCAGTTGCACTCGCGCGGTGACCGGTTGGCGTTCAGCAACGGCATCCTTTTGCTCGCCGGCTTCGCGATTTTGTTGATCGTGCTGTTCTCGGCGTCGCCGACGCGATTGATCCAGCTCTACATCGTCGGTGTGTTCGTATCGTTCGTGAACAGCCAGATCGGCATGATCCGGCACTGGAACAGAAACCTTCCGCTGACTACCGACCCCGCAGTACGACGGCAGATGCGTCGCTCGCGGGTGATCAACAGTGTCGGTGCCGTCGTGACCGTGCTCGTGCTCGTCATCATCTTGGTGTCGAAGTTCGTCGAAGGCGCCTGGATCGCCGTCGTCGCCATGGCAGTGCTTTTCCTCGTGATGAAAGGCATCAGAAGGCACTACGACCTCGTGCGCGAAGAGCTGTTCGAGGACGTCGATTCCGAAACGATGCTGCCCGCGAGAGTGCACGCGATCGTGTTGTTGTCGAAGCTGCACAAGCCCGCGTTGCGCGCGCTTTCGTATGCACGTGCCACCAGGCCGTCGGTGCTTGAAGCCGTCACCGTCAACGTCGAGCCGCAAGAAACGGCTGCGCTCGAACAGGAATGGGAGCGGCACAACCTGCCGGTGCCGCTGAAGGTGCTCGATTCCCCGTATCGCGAAGTCACGAAGACCGTCATCGAGTACCTGCGCAGTATCAGGCGTAGCAGCCCGCGCGACGTCGTCACCGTGTTCATCCCCGAATACGTCGTCGGTCACTGGTGGGAGCAGTTGTTGCACAACCAGGCGGCCTTGCGGTTGAAGGGCCGGCTGCTGTTCACACCTGGCGTGATGGTCGTGAGCGTGCCTTGGGTGCTGAAGTCATCGGCGGCAGTTACGGACGAGATCGACGACCCGAATGGGCCGCCGGAGACCGGCCCGACGGTCGTTGGCTGATGAGCGTCGGGTCGTGAGCTTCGTCGGCAGCACGGTCGACGTGGGCGCCGTCGTCGAACTCGACGTCGGAGCCGCGGCCCACGGCGGTTCGTGCGTGGCACGCCACGACGGTCGGGTGATTTTCGTTCGGCATGCGCTTCCCGGCGAGAAGGTGCACGCGAAAATCACCGAAGTCGCAAAGACTTTCGCGCGCGCCGACGCCGTCAAGGTGTTGGCGCCTTCGGCGCATCGGGTCGAGCCGCGTTGCCCGGTCGCGCGACCTGACGGCTGTGGCGGGTGCGACTGGCAGCATGCCGATCTCGACTTTCAACGCGCCATCAAGGCGGGCATTGTCGCCGAGCAATTGCGCAGGCTCGCTGGTATCGAACGCGACGTCGTCGTCGAAGACTTGCCCGGCGGCGGATTCGACTGGCGTACCCGGGTGCGCTTTGCCGTCGACGACGAAGGCCGGGCGGGCTTTCGCAAGTCGCGGTCGCACGAGGTCGTAGCCGTCGACCAATGCCCGATCGCGCATCCGGTCGTCGAAGCCGCCGGCGTCGAGGCAAAACAATGGAACCGCGCCAGTGAGGTCGAAGTCGCGGGCTCTGCGTCGTCCGGCGAAAGGCTATTACGGACGACGGGACGACGCGACGGCGTGACACGAACGCACGGGCCAGACCACCTGATCGAAGAAGCGGCCGGACGACGTTTTCGTGTCAGCGCAGGGGGTTTCTGGCAGGTGCACCCAGCCGCGGCCGACACGTTGACGGAGGCCGTGATGGCCGGGCTCGGAGTGCGGCCCGGCGAGCGAGTGCTCGATTTATACGCAGGCGCGGGGCTTTTCGCGGCTTCGCTTGCGGCCGCGGTCGGCGCGGCCGGCCGCGTCACCGCGGTCGAATCCGCGGTGCTTGCCGGTGCCGACGCGGCTCACAACCTGGCCGACCTCGCACAGGTGAGCGTCGTTCGAGGTGACGTCGCAAAAGCGCTCGCAGGCATGAACGAAGAAGTCGACGTCGTCGTGCTCGATCCGCCGCGTTCGGGCGCAGGTGCCAAGGTCGTCAACGCGATCTGCCGTCTCGAGCCGCGGGCAATCGCCTACGTGGCGTGCGATCCGGCCGCATTGGCACGCGACCTCGCGACCTTTGATGCGGCCCGATATCGTCTCGCGTCGTTGCGCGCCTTTGACCTTTTCCCGCAGACCCACCACGTCGAATGCGTGGCGGTCGTCACGCGCGGCTTCGGCGCGCAGCGCGATGTCGAAGATCAACCGGGCGGTGCGCAATGAAGGCCACCTTGCTGCTGTGTGACGCAGCCCAGGTCGACCCCGCCGGAAAGGTGCACATCCTCGGCGCGGGCTGGACCGTCGTGGGTGTGGGAGGTGACCCGTCGGGCTCCGACGACGGACCCGAGGCCGGGGGAGTGCCGCCGGGCCTGCCTGGGTTGCCCGGCCAGGCCGTCGTGGCAATGCTGCACGTGCCTTGGCACGAGACCATCGAGTCGCATTTCCTGCGGCTGCGGCTCGAAGACGCCGACGGAAACGCGGTCATGGTCGGGCCGCCGGGCGAACAACGCGCGATGGTGCACGATCAGCCGTTCAGCGCGAGGCGGCCGGCTGGAGCGCCTGAGGGCATCACGATCGACGTTCCAGTGGTGGTTTCGATCGGTCCGGGTATGCCGCTCAAGCCTGGACGGTATGCCTGGCGACTGGAAATCGACGGCCGAAGCCACGAAGACTGGATGGTGAGCTTCCACGTCGTCGGACGTCGATGAGCCGACGGCCGCGGCGGTACGGCTGACCTCGTCGACACGCCAGCCCTGGGGTGGTTCCGTCGTCCGGGCTCATAGCAGTACGCTTGTCCTGTTTGCAGAACCAAGAGTCATCAGGCGCGCGGAGAGGGATTGAAGTGGACACCTTCGGCAGTCGCAAAACGTTGAAAGTCGGTTCGGCGTCGTACGAGATCTGCAGGCTCGATGCGGTCGATGGGTCGGAGCGGCTGCCGTTCTCGCTGAAGGTGCTGCTAGAGAACCTGCTGCGCACCGAAGACGGCGCCAACATCACTGCCGATCACGTGCGCGCTCTCGCCGGCTGGGATCCCAACGCCGAGCCCGACACCGAAATCCAGTTCACGCCGGCGCGCGTGCTGATGCAGGACTTCACCGGCGTGCCCTGCGTTGTCGACCTTGCCGCGATGCGCGAGGCCATGGTGGCGCTCGGTGGCGACGCTTCGAAAATCAACCCGCTGAGCCCAGCCGAACTGGTGATCGACCACAGCGTGATCGCCGACGTTTTCGGCCGGCCCGACGCCTTCGCCCGCAACGCCGAGCTCGAGTTCGAGCGCAACAAGGAGCGTTACTCGTTCCTGCGCTGGGGGCAGGGCGCGTTTCACAACTTCAAGGTGGTGCCGCCCGACACGGGCATCGTGCACCAGGTCAACCTCGAGTACCTCTCGCGCGTCGTTTTCGTCAGCGAGGACGCCGGTCGCGCGCTGGCCTACCCGGATACGCTGGTCGGCACCGACTCGCATACGACGATGGTCAACGGCCTCGGCGTGCTCGGCTGGGGCGTCGGCGGGATCGAGGCCGAGGCCGCGATGC
>JBOGEK010000492.1:0-9264 GCA_050743645.1 Acidothermaceae bacterium | reverse complement strand
CAGCTGGTGCGAATCTGGATCGTCGACGCCGGCCCGAGTCGCTCACTTGCTTTCCATGTCGTCGGCGCGCCATTTAGCACCACCTATCTCGACGGCAGCTACCTTCTGGACGCCGCGCGCGCGTTGGGTGGGGCCGCGCAAACACTGCCGGTTGACCCGGGCGATGGCGGCTTTGTCGACCTGACCTTCACGGCAGCAGGCGATTATCCATTCCTCAGCCACGACATGTCCGATGCAACGCGTGGGGCAATGGGCAGCTTCCACGTGGAACCATAGGCAGATGGTTTCGTGGTGGTCGCTGCTGCGCTTCGTACACGTGCTATCGGCAGCGGTCTGGGTCGGTGGGCAGCTCACGTTGAGCGCACTATTACTGCCACTCCTCCGTCGCAGATTGCCCGACGATCTGCGTGCAACGTTGTCGTCGAGCATCGGCCGCAGGTTCGGCCTCTACACGCTGACGGTGTTCTTGCCTGTCCAAGTTGCCAGTGGAATCGGGCTCGCCATCGAAAATAACGTCACCTGGGGCAGTCTCACCCACCCCGGCTACGGTCGCACTCTGCTCACCAAGCTCATCGTGTTCGCGGCCGTGCTGCTGCTGTCGGGCCTGCACGGCTGGGCCCACGGCACCGGTCGAACCAGCGTGGCGCGGGCGCTCGCCCTCGGCTCGCTCGTCGGCTCATGCGTCATCGTCTTGCTGGCAACCGCATTGGCGACCCACTAAAGAGCTGCCTTCGCGAACTCCTACGGTTGAGGCCGCGCGGCCGCGTCGCGATCCGAGAGCAACTGGGCGACGATTGCCGTGGCTGCGAGCACGACAAATCCGATGACTGCGAGGTCGACCAGGCACCAACCCGCTACGGCAAGGCTGCCGCGCAACCGAAATGCGAGCAACCCCACGCCGACGTTGAACCCAGCGATCCTCGCCGGGGCCCCAAAGTCGAGGATGCGTGCGCTTCGACGCCCGGCGGTCGGGCCTCCGCCGAGCACCACAGGTAGGAGATAGGTCGAGGCACCAAGAAATACCTGGACGACGAAACCCGCGACGATCCACGGAACCGAATCGTCGAGCTGGCCGGCCCAGCTAGCGGCATGCGCATGTCTAACGACGATAGCCAGGTCGGTTGCGAGCGCGGCGAGCAACCAGACAGTTGCGGCGGTAAGCATCCACGATGCGGGTGTGCGCGGTGCTCGGCGCGCCGCCGTTACGGTAAAGGGCACCAGGCTTTGCGCTATCCCGACGATGAATCCGACGAGGCCGAGGGCCGTGATCACCCGTGAGTCAGCCACCGATCCTGCTACCCCCAGAGCCAGACCTGCGAAACACGTCGGTGCGGCACGCTGCAGTGCGTTTTCTGCACCTGCCACGATCCGAGTGCGCAGCACCATCGGCCAAAGCCCGAGTTCGGTGCCGACGACGGTAAGCGCCACGAACCCGAACACGTTCGCATGCAGGTGCGCTACCAGCAACCGTGCATACCAGTGTTGCGAAGTCCCCACAGCGAGCACGGCCCCGAAAGCGATGCCGATGAGGAGAAAGGCCAGGGCAGCCAGGTAGAACCACACCGTCACGATAAAGCGTGATGATTGCGCCGACAGCGACATGGCGAGCACCGCTGCACCCTGGGCGACCACGGCAAGGCCCAACACCGCGGCTCCAACGACGACCACTGCTGACTCGTGCCTGGATACACCGATCAGCAGGCCGACGATTGCCACGTTGGCGGTCACAAGTACCGGAGTGCGCAGTGCGGCGAACGATCGCTTCGGGTGCAGCAAGGTCGTGGCAAAGTGCCAACTCCACACCAGAATCGCGTTCGTGGCCGCGCCTAGCAGAAAGGTGTGCAGCGGCAGCCATCGTGAGACCGTTCCGCTCGCAACGAGAACCGTCAAGACGACGGTTGCCAGCAAGTAGCCGAGTAGGAGGGCGTTCGCTCGCCAATTCCAGCGACCCCGCTGCACGGCCACGGATTTCGTCGTCATCGCCCTCGGCCCAGTCGACCGACGCGCTTTAGCAGCCGCTGCCGTTCAGACACGCGGGTTGGCTGTGCGAAAGTGCGTCACCACCCGACGGCCGGTTACCACGTGAAAGGCGACGCCGGGAGGTTCGCTGGTGTGCATCGACACGTCGCTCGCCTCCCACGGCAGCGTGACGGTTGTCGAGACACCCGGCGCGATCACGAGCGGATGGCCGGCAAACGTGGCCGACATCGCGCTGTGCACATGTCCGGCGAGTACAGCAACGACGTCCGGTTGCGACAGCAGCAACTTCTCGAGCCGTCGGCTGTCGCGCAACGCGATGGCATCGATCCAGGCGACCGCTGAATCAACCGGGTTGTGATGCATGCAGATGAGCGCCGGCGTGCCGTTCAGTTCAGTGAGCACTTCTTCAATCCAGCCGACGAGCCGATCGTCGACCTCGCCATGGGGTTGACCAGGCGCTATCACGTCGCAGGCGACGATCGCTAGGCCGCCGAGGTCAACTACGTGGTCAAGCGGTTCGTCGCCGGTGCCCGCCATGCCGTCGAAGGCGCTCCGCATAGCCGAGCGGTCGTCATGGTTGCCCGGCACGAAAACCACCGGCACGTCGAAGTCGAGCAGCTGACGTACAACCGCATATTCGGCCGGCCGGCCGTGGTCTGCAATGTCGCCTGTCACCACGACAGCCGAAAGCCCGGAGAGTCGCGCCCGCAGATATGACGCGGTGAGTTCCAGCCGAGATTCAGCAGTAGCGCTGGCACCGATGTGCAGGTCGCTGATATGCGCGACGACGTGTTGATCGGTCACCTGTGGGCCCGGCAGATTCAGCTGCGTTGACATGTCTCAGTCTTGCACGCACGACGATTCCACGTGTTGGGAAATGTCTGCGAGGTCTGGCACCGAGAGCTGCGGGCGTCCACCGAGACGCGACACCGTCGATGCGGCGGCGGCTGTCGCGGCCCGCAGACAATTCGGTACCGGTTCACCTCGGGCTAGCGACACCGTGAACGCTGCAACGAACGAATCCCCGCCCCCGGTGGGGTCGACGACCTCGACTGGCAGGTTGCGGGCGACCGAAACCCCGCCAGCGCTGACGACGACGTTCGACTCGCTGCCCACCGCGAGAATCACGACCTTCGGACCTCGGCCCATCAGGACCCGCGCCGCCGATACGGCTTCCCGTTCAGAGGCGATACTGCGACCCACCATCAGTTCTGCTTCACGGGAGTCGGCGCGCAAGACATCAGCCACGGCAAGCAACTGTTGCCGCTCGGAAGTATCAGCCAGTGCGCCGTCGAGTACCACGCGACGGTCGTACTTGCAGGCCAATTCGACTGCGGCCAGGCAACTGGCCGGCGGTTGCTGCAACTGCACCAGCACCGTTTCGGCGTCGCGAAATCGCGGCTCGGCCGCGTAAACGTCGGCCGGAGTAAGCAGCATCGCCTCGGGCACGTATTCGAACAACCGATTATGACCGGCGGCGTCGACGACGTCGACGAGCAGAGCTGTCGGCTCGTCGCGCCTCACGACGTTGCGCACGTCGATTCCGTCGTCCCGTGCACGGTCGATGGCATCGTCGCCCGCCGTGTCGTGACCCACCACGCCGATGAGAATCGCGGCCGCTCCAAGCTGGGCCGCAGCGACCGCTTGGTTCGCACCCTTGCCACCCAAGATCTCGATGCGGTCAACGACGGACGACGAACCACCGGCGTCGGGCATCGCGTCGACCTTCAGTACGAGATCACGGGCGACCTGTCCAACGACGATTAGCGAGGCGCTCACGCGTAAGAGATACCGGTGCAGGGCACGGGCAAACCAGTGATCAACGGCCAGCGCGCAGGCGCCGCAACGCCTGCAGGAGGTGAGTGAGTGGATTCTCCGGCGTTCGTCGCCGACTTCGACTCATCGGCCGCGTTCGTCCGGGCGCTAGCGGCGAAGCAGTTGCGACGCTGGATGCCGACGATGGTGGTCGAGCCGCCGACACTCGCCATCGGATTGACGAAAAGCTATCTGCATTGCGGAATCCGCACGCCGATCAAGGCCTTCCTCGCCGGGCTGCACGACCCGATCGAAAGCCGCATGCCACAGATCGAGGTCCCCACGCTCATCGTGCGTGGCGAGCGTGATCGCATCGTCTCGGCCGAATGGGCGGCCACGCTGACCCGGCTCCTCCCTCATGGCGAACTCGCAACCATCGGCGGCTTCGCGCACACGCTCGACTATGCCGCGCCCCAGCAACTTGCCGAGGTCACGTTTCCCTTCATGCACGGTGTTAGACCGCGCACCTCGCGTGGTAAAAGCCCGTCATGACGGCTGCTGCGACGCTGCCACAGGCACCGCCGCAGCTGCCAAAGCGGCGGGTGTGGTTGATCATCGGTCCGCTCCTGCTCCGCATGCTGCTCACGGCCCGCTGCGAGAGCTCGCGACACAACTGCTGGCCGACGACAATCGGATGATCGAAGACTCTCGTTCCCTCCACGCCGAAGCCACGTCGGCACGGTGAAGCGGGTGACGCGGGTGACGCGGTGACGGCGCTGCTGCGGAGGTCCCAATGCGTATGTCGCTAGGTCCGGTCGAGATTCACGCGATCGAGACGACGACGCTCGGCGACCGTTCGTACCTGATGAAGGTCGGTCGTCAAGCAGCGGTTATCGACGCGCAGCGCGACATCGATCGTGTTCAGAGCCTCGCCGAGACTCTCGATATCGAGATATCGCATGTTCTCGAGACCCACCTGCACAACGACTACGTCTCAGGCGGCCATGCGTTGCGCGAAGCCACTGGCGCGACTTACCTGATGAACTCGGCAGACGAGGTCGCGTTTGCGGTGTGCGGGCTGAACGACGGCGATTGCGTAAACTTCACTGACGGCGTCCGATTAAGGGCGCTTGCCACACCAGGCCACACCTACCACCACCTCTCGTACCTGGTCGAGGCCGACGGCCGCCCGATCGCCGTGTTCACGGGAGGGTCACTTCTCTTCGGCGCGACCGGTCGTACCGATCTGCTCGGTGCGCAATCCACCGAAGAACTCGCTCGAGCCCAGTGGCACTCGGCGCGCCGGCTGGCTGGCGTGCTGCCCGCCGAGGCCGTCGTCTTGCCGACTCATGGCTTCGGCAGCTTCTGCTCGGCGACCGTCACCGACTCCGTCTCGACATCGACAATCAAGAGAGAGCGGACGGCGAACAGCGCGCTCACCGACACCGAATCCGCATTCGTTGTAGCGCTTTTGGATGGCCTCGATGCCTACCCGACGTACTACGCGCGGATGGCCGACTTCAATTCGTGTGGCGCACCAGCGACGACGCTGGCAACGCCTGGCGCTGCCGACGCAGGCGAATTGCGGCGACGCCTCGAGAATGGTGAATGGCTGATCGACCTTCGTACCAGAACTGCCTACGCCACCGGACACGTAGCGGGTTCACTCAACTTCGACCTTGAGGGCAATCTCGCCACCTACCTCGGATGGTTGATGCCGTGGGAGACCCCGTTCACGCTGCTCGGTGCCAATGGCGAGCAGATCTCACAGGCGCAGCGCGAACTGTCGCGCATCGGCATCGACCGCGTGTCAGCGTGCGCAGTCGGTGATGCGCGTGACTGGTCAATCTCTCCGTTGCAGCAGACGCGCATGGCGAGCTTCGCCGAATTGGCCGACGAATGGCCGAATTTGCCCGGACGGCAGCGCCGAGAAGCCGAACAGCCCGGACAAGAACTCGTCGTGCTCGACGTGCGGCGTCGCACGGAGTGGGAACGTGAGCACCTCGAAAACGCCACCCACATACCGATCCACGAACTACCCGACAGACTTTCAGACGTGCCCGCCGGCCAGGTCTGGGTGCACTGCGCTACCGGCTACCGCTCGGCGACCGGCGCGTCACTGTTGCTGCGCGCCGGCCGAGACGCCGTGATCGTTGACGACGATTTCGACAACGCGGCCAGGGCTGGCTTGCGAGTCTCGTCGGGAGCGAAGGCTCGTGAGCGTCGTCAAGCCTAGAATGCCGATCACGGCTAGCAGCGACCAAAGCGTCGGTATTTCAGGCACGCTCGGCGCAACCGAGTGCACATAGTGCAGCACCAACTTCACGCCGATGAACGCAAGAATCGCCGCCAACCCGTAGTGCAGGTGCACGAGCCGATCGAGAAAGCCGATGACCAGAAAGTACAGCGCCCGCAGGCCAAGCAGCGCAAACGCGTTGGCGGTGAATACGAGATATGGCGTGTGGGTGATACCGAAAATCGCTGGGATTGAATCGAGCGCGAACAAGATGTCGACCGACAAGATGGCAACGGCTGCAACGAGCAACGGCGTGACGGCGCGGCGTCCATCTTTTCTGGTTAGCAGCGCGCCGTCGGAAGCATTGTCGCTGACGGGTATCACCCGACGAAGCAGTCGGACGATGCGCGTGTTGCCTGCATCGACGTGTTGTTCACCGTGGGTGCGCAGCAGTTGAACTGCTGTGTATACAAGGAAAGCGCCGAAGATGACGAAGGTGAAGGCGAGCCGTTCGATCAACGCAGCACCGACCGCGATGAACGCCGCCCGCAACACGAGCGCGCCGATCACGCCGATCAGCAGAATGCGTTGGCGGTGCCTGCTCGGCACCGCGAACTGCCCGAGAATGATGGCGAAAACGAACAGGTTGTCGACCGACAGGCTCTTCTCGACGAGGTAGCCGGCGAAGAATTCGGTCGCGTGCGTCGTGCCTGCGGTCAACGCGACGATCACACCGAACACGACGGCAGCCGCAACGTAGATGAGCGACCATTTCATCGCCTCGCGAAAAGTGACGTCATGCGGGGAGCGAGCTTGCCACACGTCAACGGCGACGATGACGCCGATCGCCACCAAGGTGAGCGCCCAGACCCACAGCGGAACGTTCACCGGCGGAGGTCATCCGCGGGGTCGATGATGTGCACGCCGCGGGCCGCGCAGTCCGGCGTCAGGCAACGCACGATGTCGAGCTGCCAGCGCGGCTCGACATCGGGTGTCGCCGAGACGTCGACCCAGCGCAACTGCATCGGCACGCCGCACCTGTCGCACAGCGGCGGCTGAACGTTTTGGGCCTGCTTCGTGCTGAGCCCGATCGACCGGTCAACCGTGGTGACTAGATCTCGTGGCATCGCCGATCACTCCTAGTTCTGACAGGCTGCGAGAGCAGTGAGCGCGGTAGCCGCTGTGAACCCGTGAGCTCCGCGTCCTGCCAGCATGCGGCAACAGGGGCAGCTGCTCAGCCGGTCGATCCGGCTAAAATCAACCGCAAGTCGCTGCCGAGATCCGGCAACATCATGATTCGAGCGAAGCGGAGCAAGCCGTGGCCGACATGTCCGCAATAGCCGCCGCGGCCGCCACCGAAGCGGGCGGCGTCGACGCCAGCCTGCTCGGCCGCTACCTCGACGACCTGGTGGCGGCTAGCACGGCGGGCACCCGGCTCGACCCAGGCGCGCTTGCGCAATGCGAGGCGCTCGGCGCTCGCGCCGCCCAGGACGGCGTGCCATTGCGAGCGCTGGTCGACCTCTACCTCTCCGCCACCTGGCGGGCCTGGCGTGAATTGCCAGCCGTGCGCGACGCACCCGACGTCGGCTCGCTCCACACGGCCGGTGAAGCGGTGCTGCGGGCGGCGGACGACGCCGTTGCCGCAGCGGCGGAAGGCTTTCAGGCGGCACGCCGATGGGCGATCCGGCGCGAGGAGGCGATGCGCCGCGAGTTCGTCGACGACCTGCTCTCAGGTGCGGCCGAACCATCGCGATTGCTCACCAGCGCCGAGCATTTCGGCGTCGACGTCGTCGGCAAGCATGCCGTCGCGGTGTGCAGCGGCGAACGGCCGTTCCGCGATGCGACTCCGGTGGTTTCTCGCGTCGAAGACGCGATCGAATCCGTCGCCTCTGGATCGTTGGTCGCGACCAAGGACGGTCAACTGGTGTGCGTGCTTCCGGCGTCCAATGCGCGTCGGATAAGCGAGTTCGTCGCCGCGTTGACAACCGCAATCGGCCAGGGCACACCGGGCACGGGAACCCCCGCGAGGCGCGGAGATCAAAAGCCACACTGGCGATGCGGGGTTGGTCGAGCGTACGGCGGCCCGGCCGGGCTGGTTCGCTCCTACGACGAAGCCAAGGACGCCGTCCGGCTCGCCGATCTGCTCCAGCTTCGCGACCACGTTGTCGCGATCGCCGACCTACTCGTGTACCGGGTGCTGCTGCGCGATCGCGAGTCGATTCTCGACCTGATCGACACCGTGCTCGCACCGCTTCGCACCGCACGTGGCGGCGCGGTTCCGTTGCTCGACACGGTGGCCGCGTATGCCGCGACCGGCGCCAATGCCGCAGCCACCGGACGCCGCCTTCACCTCTCGGTGCGCGCGGTCACCTACCGGCTCGCCCGCGTGCACGAGCTCACCGGCTACGACCCGGGCGTTCCCGAACAGCTCTATGTGCTGCACACCGCCGCGCTGGGCGCCAAGCTGCTCGACTGGCCGAGCTAAGGGCAACAGGTTCGCCGCGTTGGCCATTGCCGACTCTCGGCAGCTTAACTGACCAAGCTTCGCCGGGAGGGACGTCGAAACTCTGCCGGGCGGCTGCAACTCTGGACGTGTACGGCGTCCGTCTTGGCATTCATCGCCCGGACCGGTCGCGCCGTGCGGAAGGAGTGTCGAGATGAGCCAGCAGTTCACGCGCGGCGTCCGGAAGCCCAGCAGCCGGCCCGACGTGTTTCGCATCGCCGGATTCGCAGTGCAGGCGAGCCCATCGGTGCTCGTGCTGTTCGCCTTCATCACCTTCACCGCAGCAAACGGGTTGCTGCCCACCAGCGCACCCGGCGCGAGCACCAGCGCGTACTGGGCGGGCGGCGTCGTCGCGTCGGTGTTCTTGTTCGCGAGCCTGCTGGTGCACGAACTCGCGCACGCGATCGTCGCCCGCAGGCATGGGATCACCGTTGAGTCGATCACCTTTTGGTTGTTCGGTGGCGTCTCGCGGCTCAACAGTTCAGCTACCGCGCCCCGCTCAGAGTGGCGGATCGCAGCGTCGGGTCCGCTGACCAACTTGGTTCTCGGCGCGGCCGGAATCGGTGTGGCTGCAGCGCTTTCGGCCGCCTCGGCACCGGCAGTCGTGACCGCGGTCGCCGGCTACGTCGCCTCCATCAACCTGCTGCTCGCGGTGTTCAACCTGTTGCCTGCCGCACCGCTCGACGGCGGCCGAATCCTGCGCGCGATCCTCTGGCGGCGCCACGGCGACCGCGATCGGGCGACCGTGACAGCCGCAAAGACCGGCCAGGTGATCGGCATGATGCTGGTC
>JBOGEK010000491.1:0-1809 GCA_050743645.1 Acidothermaceae bacterium | reverse complement strand
GGTATTCCCGACGCGTTCATCGAGCCCGTATCCGACCCGCTCGGCGATCTCGTCGCCCGCTACGCGCGCACCCACGGTCCTTTCGTCACCACCGACATCGGCGAGCGGTTCGCCCTCGGAGTCGCGGTGGTGGCCGTGACGCTCGACCGGCTCAGCATCACCGGTCGAGTCACGCGCGGCGAGTTCCGGCCGGGCAGCGCGGGCACCGAGTGGTGCGACACCGGCGTGCTGCGCTTGATCCGGCGCCGCTCGATGGCCAAGCTCCGCAAGGAAATTGAGCCGGTACCCGGCGACGCCCTGGGCCGATTCCTGCCGGCCTGGCAGCATTCGCAGCGCTGGTTCGCGGCAGGTGGCCCGCTTCGCGGCACCGACGGCGTGCTGCGAGTCGTCGAGCAACTCCAAGGCGCAGTGTTACCGGCGTCCGCCCTCGAACAACTCGTGCTGCCGGCGCGCGTCGTCGACTACCAGCCCAACATGCTCGACGAACTCACCACGAGCGGCGAGGTGTTGTGGGCCGGGCACGGATCGCTGCCGGGCAACGACGGCTGGATCTCGCTTTACCTCGCCGACAACGCACCAATGCTGCTGCCCGCCCGTGAGCCAGCCAACGAATCAACGGGCTCTGACAGCGCCGCAGGCGGTCTGGCTGAGCAAGTCGTCGCTGCGCTTTCGGGTGGTGGCGCGCTGTTCTTTCGCGAATTGTCGGCGCGGGTGAACTCTACCGACGATCGTGCGCTGGCCGATGCGATCTGGCAGCTCGTCTGGGACAACCTACTCACCAATGATTCCGTTGCGCCGCTGCGAGTTCTGCTCGGTAGCGGGCGCCCCCGGCACAGGCAGGGAACCGCCTCGAAACGCGGGCGGCCCGTATTGCCCTCGCGCACCGGACCGCCAGCCGTCGGCGGTCGATGGAGTTTGCTGCCGCTGCCGAGCGGCGACGCAACGCGGCGATCGCACGCGCTCGCCGAGGTGCTGCTCGACAGATACGGCATCGTCACTCGCGGCGCAGTGCAAGCAGAAGGCACCGCCGGTGGATTCGCGGCCGTCTACCGCGTGCTCACTGCCTTCGAGGAGGCCGGCCGGTGCCGGCGCGGCTATTTCGTGGAGGGCCTCGGCGCCGCGCAGTTCGCGCTGCCGGGTGCAGTCGACCGACTGCGCGGCTTGGCCGGCGCGGATCGCGAAGACAGCCCGCGGGCCTTGGTGCTTGCCGCCACCGACCCGGCAAACCCTTACGGGGCAGCACTTCCATGGCCCGTGAAGCCCGCCGCAGGTGACCGCGAGGGTTCGATACGCGAGCCCGTCGGCCACCGACCCGGACGCAAGGCAGGCGCCCTTGTCGTGCTCGTCGACGGCGCCCTCGTGCTCTACGTCGAGCGCGGCGGCAAGACGCTACTGTCGTTCGAGCCCGAAGCCACGCTGGACGCCGGCGCATCGGCTTCTTCGCGCATTGACGCCGCCGTCGACGCACTCGCGCTCGCCGTGCGCGACGGATGGCTCGGGCGGCTCGACCTCGAACGAGCAGACGGCGCGTCGGTGTTCACGTCGCCGCTCGCCGTCGCCCTCGAAGCGGCCGGCTTTCGCGCCACGCCCCGCGGACTCCGGTGGCGATCGTCATAACGCGATCGTCATAACGCGATCGTCAGCAGGCGACCAGACGACACGGGCAGTCGCCGTGCTTCCGGCGATAGACGAGCAACGCGTCGAAATTCCCCGAGCGACAAAGCACGTGGGCCGCGCTCTCGCTCTCGCGCGGCCCACTGCTTGCACCCTGATGAAGCGAACGTCAACTCGCTGCGGGTGATGGTGCAC
>JBOGEK010000490.1:0-13380 GCA_050743645.1 Acidothermaceae bacterium | reverse complement strand
GTCCTGCTTCGCGCTGGCTCGATACGGCAACGACGAGCAGCGGGAACGATGGCTGCCTGGCATGCTCGGCGGCGAATTGCTCGGCGCCTACTGCCTTTCCGAACCCGATTCAGGCTCCGACGCCGCCGCCCTGCGCACCCGCGCGAACCCGGCTGACAACGGCTTTGTTCTCGACGGCACCAAGGCGTGGATCACGCACGCGGGAGAGGCCGACTTCTACACGGTGATGGCTCGAACCTCGGACGACGGGTCGCGTGGCATTAGTTGCTTTCTTGTCCCCGCTGACGCGGGTGGCGTCGTCGCGGCCGCGCGTGAACGCAAGATGGGCCTCAAGGGCTCACCAACGGCACAGCTGCACCTCACCGACGTCCGGATCGACTCGAACCGGCTGATCGGCGAGCTGGGCCAAGGATTTCCGATCGCGCTGTCGGCGCTCGACACCGGCCGGCTCGGAATCGCCGCATGCGCTGTCGGTTTGGCTCAGGCTGCCCTCGACGTCGCTGTCGAATACGCCGGGCAGCGACGCCAGTTCGGTCGGGCGATAGGGGAGTTCGAAGGGCTCGCCTTCATGCTGGCCGACATGGCGACCGGCGTCGCCGCGGCCCGAGCGCTGTACCTGGCCGCTGCGCGCCGGCTCGATCGCGACCAACCGGTCACCAAAGAGGCGGCGATGGCCAAGCTGTTCTGCACCGACGTCGCGATGCGGGTCACGACCGACGCCGTCCAAGTGCTCGGCGGCTACGGCTACGTCGAGGATTATCCGGTCGAGCGATACCTGCGCGAAGCAAAGGCACTCCAGATCGTCGAAGGCACCAATCAAGTGCAGCGGCTGGTCATCAGCCGCCAGCTCCGCCAAGAGTGACGCAAACGACTAAGAGCGGCGAATCAGCACTAAATCGGGCTGGGTAATCGTCGTCAAAATGGGCCCGAACCGGGCGGCGCATTGGCAATCGGGGAGATGTTGCGGCAAGGTAACGACCGCAGACCGATCACCTGGCGCCTTTCGCGGAGGTCTACAGCTCGTGCTCATCGTTATCGGCCCGGCGCGCCCCCGCGCGGCCACCCGCGCCGTGATGGGCGCCCTCGCCGTCGTCCTGGCGATCTCCACAAGCGTGGCGTGGGCTCGCGGCGCGCGCGCCGATTCCAGCAGCAGCCTGGTGTCACTCACGAACAGCGCCCGTGCGTCGGCGGGGTTGCCCGGGCTCGCCGTCAGCGCAGATCTGGCCGCAGTTGCCCGGGGCCAAGCAGCCCGAATGGCGGCCGCTCACACTTTGCAGCACACGCCGAACTTGTCGCAGGCCGTCTGCTGCTGGCAGAAGCTCGGCGAAAACGTCGGCTATGGCGGGTCTCCTTCGGTGATCCAGGCGGCGTTCATGGCCTCGCCCATGCATCGGGCGAACATCCTTGACGCCGCATACACCCAGATCGGCATCGGCAGCGCCGTCGATGCCAATGGCATCTTGTGGGTGTCGGAGATCTTTCGTCGGCCAACTAGCCAGGCACCCGCCCAAGCACCGAACCCGGCACCGAAGCCAGCACCGAAGCCACAGCCGGTGGTGACCCGCACGACTGCTCCGGCCCCGGCGCCGAATCCGGTCCGACCGGCTACGCGCGCCGCCCGATCGACTCCGCCCGCATCGGCGACTGGGTTGCGCTCGTCGGCCTCCGTCCCTGCTGTCGGTGACACGGGTGCTCGCGTGGTCGCAGGTGGCCGAGCTTCGCGCGCACTGGATGCCGGACGACTGCCGTTGAGCGCTGCCCAGCGATTGGCTGCAGAGATTTCGGCATCGTCGGCAGCGATGGCTCCCGACCCGGTGAGCAGGTTGATCAGCTTCGTCGACATTGCGGTCGAGGCGACACCATAACCTCGCAGGCCTGCGAAGGATCATGAACTTTCTGCCGCTGACGGCGGGCAGCCTGACCTGCACGGACGCGCATTTGCGCACGTCAGGGGACGGTTGACAGATGCGGGACCGGACCGGATATGTTCCCCGGGTCCACCGAGAAGTCCGGCCGAGGAGCACCCTTCACCAGTTCCGAAGACGCTGGGTCACTGGCGGGTCGCGCGGGCACCGCGCAACACCGCCCAGGTGCCAGGCCCAGCTGTTCCGGATCCGTGCAAGGACGCCGCTTCCGCCGTGAGTGGGTGCGACATGCGGGAGGGTCCGGGCGGCCAGTAGACAACGGTGGTGCCTTCGCAGCCGGCGAAGACACGATCGGTCCGAAGGGCGCCCGGTCCTTGCCCCGGTAGGCAAACCGCGCGGCTTGCTAAACCGCGCGGGGCCGCCACGCGTTGTACCGTGCGCGTGAGGCCGCGCAGCGGAGCCGGCCGTCAAATACCGAGGAGTTGGCCGAGCAGTTGGCCCGCGAGCTGAAGTTGACCCCGCCCGACGACGGCGCCTCCTCGACCGTCCGCCCGGCAGCCGCAACGGGAGATGCGCGCGCCGATGCTACGCAGCCGCACCGCAGGTGGCGGGGAAAGCATTCGCCCAGGGCGCACAGCCACCAGGGCTACTCCCGCCGTCACGCGCCGAGCCGGGCAGCTGTCGTCGCCATCGGCGTCGCGTTCGTCTCCGGACTGAGCCTTGACGCCGCGTTCGCGCCGCTCGCCTGGTGGCCCGTCGCGGTGCCGGCAACCGCGGCGGTGATGTTGGCAGTCCGTGGTCGCAGTTGGCGCGGCGGGCTGGCCGTCGGCTTCGCCTTCGGGCTGGGCGAGTTCGTGCCGCTGTTGGCTTGGCTGCACGTCGTTACCCCTTTGGCGTGGATCGTGCTGGCCGTCGTCGAGGCGGCGTACCTGGCGGTGCTCGGCGCGGCCCTGTCGCGCATCGTCGGGCGGCTGCCTGGCTGGCCGGTGTGGGCTGCATTCTTGTGGGTCGGCGAGGAGTTGGTGCGCGCGCGTTGGCCGCTCGGTGGCTTCGGCTGGGGACGCCTCGCCTTCAGCCAGCCCGACACCCCCTTCACGAGCTATGCATCGGTGGCCGGCGCCCCGCTTGTCACCTTCGCCGTCGCGCTGTCAGCCGGGTTACTCGCGGCCGGCGTTTACGGCGGCTGGCGGTCGCGAAGCCGTATCCGTACCTCCACCGCCGTGGCCGTGCTGCCCCTGGCCGCGGTAGTCGGCGCCGCGGCCGTCCCCGCCGCCGCGGCGTTTATCCCGCGGCCGACGAGCGGGCGCTTGATCCAGGTCGCTGTAGTGCAGGGAAACGTCCCGCACCCAGGCACCCACTTTCTCGGCCGCGCCGAGGAGGTGCTCGACAACCACCTCGCCGAGACCGGAGTGCTCGCCGACGGCATCGCCAACGGGTCGTACGCGCGGCCGCAGGTGGTCTTGTGGCCCGAGAACGCATCCGACGTCGACCCGCTCAACGACGCGTCGGTCTACGCAAAGATCGAAGCCGCGACTCGTTCTGTCGGCGCGCCGATCCTCGTCGGTGCCGTGCTCGATGCAGGCAAATCCCACGTGTCCAACACTGGCATCGTCTGGAGTCCGACGACCGGACCCGGCGAGCGGTACACCAAGCGACACCTCGTCCCGTTCGGTGAGTACATTCCGTGGCGCGGGCTCGTCTCGCACCTTACGTCCCTGACGAGTCTGGTTCCGGAGAACTTCGTCCCGGGTCATACCGTGGGGGCACTCGACATCGGGCCGACGACGATCGCCGACGTCATGTGCTTCGAAGTGGCATTCGACGACGCCGTGCGGTCAGGCGTCACGGCCGGTGGTCGCATCATCGTCGTCCAGACCAACAACGCGACCTACATGGGTACCGCAGAGACCCGGCAGCAACTCGCGATGTCGCAACTTCGGGCAGTCGAACACGGCCGATCCGTGGTGGTCGCGGCCACCAGCGGCATCAGCGCGATCGTCTCGCCAGATGGTCACGTCGTCACCCAAACCCGCGAGCTCACGCCGGCGATCATCGACCAGCCGGTGATCGAGCGGTCGCAACTCACGATCGCCGACCACCTGGGCGCTACCCCTGAATGGGTCATGGGCATACTCGGGGGGCTCGCGATCATCGCGGGCATCGCCCTCCCTGCACTGTCCGGTGCGTCGACTCGACGGCGGCCCGCGAAGGAGAACTGAGTTGACCGACATCGGATCGGTGCTCGTGATCATCCCGACGTATCAGGAACTGGAGAACCTGCCGCTCATCGTCCGGCGCATTCGTTCGTCGGTGCCGGAGGCGCACATCCTCGTCGCCGACGACAACAGCCCCGACGGCACCGGGCAACTGGCCGACGAGTTCGCTAACAACGACGACCACGTGCACGTGCTGCATCGCCCCGCCAAGGCGGGCCTTGGGGCGGCCTACATCGCCGGGTTCGGCTGGGCTCTCGAGCGTGGCTACGACGTCCTCGTCGAGATGGACGCCGACGGCTCGCATCAGCCCGAACAGCTTCCGCTGCTGCTCGATGCGCTGGAGACCGCGGACGTCGTCCTGGGATCGAGATGGGTCGCCGGTGGCAAGGTCGAGAACTGGCCGAAATCGCGGGAAATCTTGAGCCGTGGTGCCAACATCTACGCGCGGCTAGCGCTGGGAATCCCGTTGCACGACGCGACCGGCGGCTACCGCGCTTACCGGTCGAAGGTGTTGGCGGCGCTCGACTTCGACGCCATCCGATCGAGGGGCTACTGCTTTCAGGTCGACCTGGTGTTGCGCAGCCTCGCCCGTGGTTTTCGCGTCGTCGAAGTGCCGATCGTGTTCGTCGAACGGGCACTTGGCGCCAGCAAGATGAATCGCTCGATCGTGCTCGAGGCGTTCTGGCGGGTCACGGTCTGGGGCGTGCAGGCCCGGCTGCATCTAGGGACCGACCGCAAGCGTTAGCGTCCGGGCACGAGCGGGCTGTACCGGAAAAAAGACGGGCCACGCCGCCGGGGGTTGCTGGCGTGGCACGTCTTTGAACCTTCGAAATGTCCACCGACAGCCCGGTCGAAACTGCGGCTGTCGAAACTGCGGCTAGCGAGGCTGGCCGTCAGGCGCTCTTGCGCCTGCCGTTCAGCCGAAGCACTTCGAGGCGCTCGTCGAGGATCGCTTCGAGTTCTTCGATACTGCGCCGCTCAAGCAGCATGTCCCAGTGACTGCGCGCCGGCTTTACCCGGGTAGGCGGCGGTGCTGTGCCGTCTTCACGTGCGGCGGCCGTGCCGCAAAAGCGGCATTCCCAGGTCGTCGGCACTTCAGCCTCCACCGCGAACGGGACGCTGAAGTGGTGTCCGTTCGGGCATCGATAGGCGGCGACCTGCCGCTCGGCGGGTTCGCTGGTCTCGTCGTTTTCGTAGCTCACGGCGCCCAGTCGACTGCCGCGAAGTGCTCGCTCGGCCATATCTGCCTCCAAAGGCTCGCTAGCCTCTGCCCGATCCAACGTGCACTGCCTGCGCAGGATTCCCAATTGCGGTACCCGCCTGCTGCAGGCCCCGCGAGGAGCCTGTACCCAGATCGGGCTCTCACAACATCAGACGCGTGGCGCGGGCATCGCGTTCGTCGTCCGCGCTGGTTTTCTTCAACGACGGGCGCGGACCGGATGCGGACCGGATGCGGAGGGCCTGGCTCGGGAAATCAGAGCAAGCGCAACGAATCGGCGTCCGGACCTTGGGACCGGCTGGCCCAGGCCCGCACGTCTTCGACGACGTGGCGCCACCAGACCTCATACGTCGCGTCGGTGACGTAGCCGATGTGTGGGGTCAGCACGGTGTTCGGTGCGCTGCGCAGCGGATGATCGAGCGGTAGCGGCTCGACGTCGAACACATCGAGTCCGGCGCCCGCGATCGTGTCAGCGTGCAGCGCAGCGACCAGGGCTGACTCGTCGATCAGGGGGCCGCGCGAGGTGTTGACCAGGTAGGCGGTCGGTTTCATGGCCGCAAGCTCGGCCGCGCCGATCACCGCGCGGGTGCGCTCGCTGAGCTTGAGATGCAAGGTCACGATGTCGGACGACGAAAGCAGCTCCGCCTTGCTCACCGCCGCCACGCCGACGGCCTGTGCCCGCTCGGTGGTGAGGTGCTGGCTCCACGCCACGACGTCCATGCCGAAAGCGATGCCGACGCGGGCAACGGCTTCGCCGAGGTGGCCGAGCCCCACCACGCCGAGCCGGGCGCCCCTCAGTTCGAGGCCGAGCGTGTGCTGCCAGCCGCCGCCCCGTATGCCGCGATCCTCGGCGCAAATGTGGCGGGTCAAAGCGAGGATCAGACCCCAGGTCAGTTCGGCCGTCGACGTGCGCAGGCCACCCGTGCCGCGGACCTCGATCCCGCGCTCATGGCAGGCGTCGATGTCGATCGCGGCGTTGGCCATACCGGTCGTGACAACCAGCTTCAGGTTCGGCGCCTGTGCGAGGACGCTGCGGGGGAGCGGTGTCCGCTCGCGCATCGCAACAACTACCTGAGCCGGCGCGAGGGCGTCGCGCAGCTCAGCAGCCTCGAGGTGGGTCGTTCGAACGTCGAGATCGACCTCGACGACACCGGCTAGGTCGGCCCACGGCCCGAGGCGACGGGCGACGTCTTGGTAGTCGTCGAGAACGAGTACGCGAACCGTCACACGGGCCATCTTGCCCGACCCGGGGCGCGCGACGCGTGGCGCGCGGTGAATCTCCCGGAACGCTCGCAGCCGACGTCGATGCGTGTGAAGCTATCCGGATCACGCCGCGGCACCAAGCAGGGGAGGACCTCTATGACTTCAGCAGAGATGGCCGATCGACCCGATGTTAACGAGATGGTGGTCATCCATCGCGTGTTCAGACGGGAGTTCCGCGCCATTCCGGCATTGATCCGCGCGGTCGCGCCCGGCGACACGACACGGTCGGCATTGCTGGCCGACCACGCGACCCAGATGCTGATGTTCCTCGACGTGCACCATCACGGCGAGGACGAACTGCTGTGGCCGGTATTGCTCGAACGCGTCGATCTGCACGCCGATCTGGTACGTCGCATTGCCGCCCAGCACGACGCCGTTTCGGCGCTGATCACGAAGGCGGGTGAGCAGTTGCCCGAGTGGGCCGCCGAGCCTTCGCGGATCGCCGGCGAATCGCTCGCGGCTGTGATCGACGACCTCGCGCAAACACTGTTCGCCCACCTCGACGAAGAAGAGCAGCAAATCCTGCCGCTGGTCGAGAAGCACCTCTCCGTCGACGAATGGACGAAGCTGGGGGCGCATGGGCGATCGCAACTCACGACACCCAAGCAACAGATGCAGATACTTGGCGCGATTCTCGAAGAGACGACACCAGAGGAGCGAGCTCGGATGTTCGCGCCGATGCCGCCGCCGGTGCGCGAAGGTTGGACCACCAAAGGGCAGCCGGCGTACGACGCCTACATCGTTGCGGTACGCCAAGCCGGTTAGCCTCCGAATTGCACAATGGTGCTGTGCGTTGCACAATGACGACGCGATAGCGCATGGGCAAAGGGGCTCCGGTGATCGATGACCGCGGCGGGCAGGCCGGCCGCAACCGGTCGGCGTCGTTACGGCGTGCTCTTACGCTGCTGACCCAGCTCGGAAGTCCCGACGCACCCGCTGCTGGGCTCAGCCTTGGTGCGCTCGCGTCGGGAGTGGGTGCCGACAAGAGCACGGTGCTTCGCCTG
The DNA here is from genome assembly GCA_050743645.1 of Acidothermaceae bacterium. GTDB lineage: Bacteria > Actinomycetota > Actinomycetes > Acidothermales > Acidothermaceae > JBOGEK01. The sequence goes on along the minus strand of JBOGEK010000490.1, from coordinate 5,813 downwards.
TTAACGCCGCTGCGCGAGATCGAGCTGGTCGAGATCGACGAATCCGGGCGGTACCGGCTGGGTGTCGGGCTGCTCCGCCTCGGCCAGGTCTACCTCGACCGCCTCGACCTGCACGCGATCGCCGTACCTGTACTCCGCGACCTGGCGGCCGACACCGGCGAGACGGCTCACCTGGTGCTGTACCAACACCCTGACGTCGTCTACATCGACAAGGTCGAGGCCGAATCGGCCGTCTCCATGCGTTCGCGCGTAGGCCGGGTCGAACCCGCCGCTTCGACCGGCGTCGGCCGGGCCTATCTCGCCTTCGCCACCCAAGCGGTGGTCGACGACGTGCTGGCCCGCGGCCTGCCGAAACGCACGGCGTCGACGATTACCTCGGTGCGCCGGTGGCGAGCTGCGTTGGCGCAGACGCGTGAGCGCGGTTACGCCATCGACGATTGTGAGAACGAGGACGACGTCAGGTGCGTCGGAGCGCCGATATTCGACCATCGTGGCGGTCCCGTGGCTGCCCTTAGCGTCGCGGGCCCGGCGTGGCGGGTTACCCGAGAGCGCGCCGATAGTCTCGGGCCGCGCGTCGTGGAGGCAGCCGGCACGATCTCGGCGAAGCTCGGGGCAAGCAGATCGGCCGTTTCGGCATGAACCTTGCGACATGCGACCTGCGCGTCGACGACGAGACGATTTCGTGGCGCGATAAGGGTTTCCCCCCGACTGCTGAGGGTTTGGCGATCTCGCAATTCGTCGCGGCAAAGCCGTCGTTGTTCGAGGCCGGCTTCAGCTGGCCGATCATGACCTTGCGTGAATCGGCCATCGCCAACAATGTCGGGGCGCTCGCACGCTGGTGCGAGACCTACGACATTTCTCTTGCACCACATGGCAAAACCACGATGGCGCCGGCGCTGTTCTCGCGCCAGCTTGCGGCGGGCGCCTGGGCGATGACCGCGGCCACGCCTTGGCAGGTTCGCGCCTACCGCGGCTTCGGCGTGCCGCGGGTGTTGCTGGCCAACGAACTCGTCGACGCCGAGTTCGTGTCGTGGCTCACTGCGGAGCGAGCGAACAATGAGTTCGACTTCCTTTGCTACGTCGACTCGGTGCGCGGCGTCGAGATCCTCGGCGCCGCAACTGCCCCGCACGTTGGCGGTCCTGCGGGTGCGCTGAAAGTGCTTATCGAGTTGGGGATTCCTGGCGGTCGCACGGGCACCCGCTCGATCGCCGAGGCAATGGTGGTGGCGCGCGCTGTGCAGAAATTCGAAGCGCTCTCGCTCGTTGGTGTCGCCGGTTACGAAGGGCCCCTCGGCCACGAACGCGACGCGAAAACTCTTGCAACGGTGCACGATTTCGTCACTCGGCTCGGCGAGTTGCTCGAGGCCCTCGACCACGAGGCGCTGCTCGCCGCGGGCATCGACGAATACATCCTCACCTGTGGCGGCAGCGGCCACGTCGACGTGGTCTCGCATGCCATGACGCGTCCGTTGCGGTGTTCGCGGCCGGTGCGACCGGTGCTGCGGAGTGGTTCGTACATCACCCACGACGACGGTCTTTACGCACACACGTCGTCCATGGCAGCGGATCTGTTGCCCGCTATTGAACTGTGGGCGCAGGTCTGGTCTCGGCCCGAGCCGGCACTGGCGTTGGTGGGCGCCGGACGACGCGACCTGCCCTTCGATTCGGGCCTGCCTATTCCGCTGTGGCGGCGATCATCAACTGGCGTCCTGTCACCACTGCAGGCGACCGTCACCCAACTGAACGACCAGCACGCGTTTGTCGAACTCGGCCCGAACGAGTTGCTCGAGCCAGGTGACCTCGTCGGCTTCGGCGTCTCACATCCGTGCACGGCACACGACAAGTGGCAGCTGATGCCGTTGCTTGACGACGACAGGCGCGTTATCGATTGCGTCCGTTCCTACTTCTAAGCCTATTGATCTTTCGAGGAGTCTCGTTGCCTGACCGGCAAGCGTTACCCGTCGAGTTGACGTCGTCCGGCGTCGTCGCGATTGCCCGCGGCCGGACGACGGATCGCGTCGCCGCGGCGGTCGAGCACCTCGTCGCAGCCGGCATCAACTGTGTCGAGCTCACGCTCACGATGCCCGGAGCGATCGCCGCCATCGCCTCGCTGATCGAAAACCTCGGCACTGCCGCCTGTATCGGAGCGGGAACAGTACTCACCGCTGATCAAGCGCGCGCCTGCATCGACGCCGGCGCGCGTTTCCTGGTCGCGCCGAGCGTCGTACCCGAGGTCGTCGCGGTGGCGTACGACGCGAAAGTACCTTGCCTTCCGGGGGCCTTGACGCCGTCCGAGATCGTGCAGGCATGGCAATCGGGAGCCGCGGCAGTGAAGCTTTTCCCTGCCTCGTTGGGCGGCCCGCGCTACCTGCGCGATGTTCGTGCGCCGATGCCCGACATCGGATTGATCCCCACCGGTGGCGTCGGCCTCGACGACATCGGCGAGTACCTGTCCGCCGGCGCTGTTGCCGTCGGACTCGGGAGTCCGCTGTTCGGTTCGGCCCTCGACGACGGTGATTTCGAAGCCCTCAGCGCACGAGCGCGTCGCGTCGTGGCCGCGGTTTCATCGGCACGGGCGAGCTAGCGATGGACGACGCCTCGGCGGCGCCCGCCATCGAACTCGTCACCGTCGGCGAAACCATGGGCGTCGTCGCCGCCGACGAGATCGGACCGTTGCGCAACGGGCATCGCATGCTGCTCGGCATCGCGGGCGCTGAAAGCAATGTCGCTATCGGCGTCAGCAGGCTCGGCCATCACAGTGCCTGGGTGGGGCGAGTGGGGGCCGATCCGATAGGCAGCTTGGTCGTTCGCGAGCTGCGGGCCGAATCGGTCGATGTTTCGCGCGTTGTCGTCGACCCCGAGGCAGCGAACGGTTTCATGCTCAAATCGCGGCGTACCACGGCGACGTCGCAGGTCAACTATCTCAGGCGCGACAGTGCCGGATCGCGGTTGTGCACGGGCGACATTCCCGCGGATTTGGTGGCAGGAGCCCGGCTCCTGCACGTCACCGGCATCACCGCTGCGTTGAGCACCAGCGCGTTCGAGGCGCTGCGGCACGTGATTGCCGTCGCGCGATCCGCCGGTGTCACCGTGAGTTTCGACGTGAACCATCGCAGTGCGCTGTGGAGCGAGACGGGCGCGCGCACTGCGCTGCACGAGCTGGTCCCGTTGTGCGATGTACTTTTCGCTTCAGAGAATGAGGCGGCGTTGTTGCTCGGCGATTCTGATGCCGGCGCGGCTGCACTTGCGCTTAGTGCGCTCGGGCCACACCAGGTTGTCGTCAAGCGCGGCGAACTCGGCTACACCGCTTGTATTGACGGCGAGATGTTCAGTGATCGCGCAATCGACGTTCCGGTCGCGGATCCCGTCGGTGCCGGTGATGCGTTCGTCGCGGGCTACCTCGCGTCATGGCTCGACGGCGCTGCGCCTGCCGAGGCACTGCGCACCGCGAATGCTGCGGGCGCTTTCGTGGTGGCCGTGCCCGGCGACTGGGAAGGCCTGCCCACGCGAGCCGAACTGGTCGCATTCGAAAACCGTACCGACGCGGTCACCCGCTGAGTCGAACAGGAGACGAACAATGGCTATCGAGCGCTACCAGGTCGAGGGTGCACCGACGCCAGCCGGCCCGTACTCGCACGCGGTTGCAGCACACGGCTTTCTCTACACGGCCGGATTCGGGCCGGTCGACCCTGCGACGGGTGAACGCGTGGGTACAGACGTAGCCGCGCAGACCCGCCAGGTGCTGCGCAACGTGGGAACCGTGCTGGCTGCCGTCGGGCTCGGATTCGGCGACGTGGTCAAATCGACCGTGCACCTCGCCAACGTCGAGCGCGACTTCGGCGACTTCAACGCGGCTTACGCCGAATTCTTCTCGGCCGGATATCCGGTGCGCACAACCGTCGGCTCGACGCTACCGGGCATCTTGGTCGAAATCGACGTCGTCGCGGCGTTCCCAGAGGCTCGATGACCGCGCCGCAGACGGCCGAATCGATCGGCCGCGTGTTCGAGAGCGCGGTTTATGCGTTCACCGACGATTTCATCGACGCCGGGGTACCCGAAGTCGCTGACGACCTTGCCAGCAAAGGGTTTTCGGCCGTCTCGCTCGCTACCGTGTACCACGCGGCGCGAGACTTACTACCGCATAATCCGAAGCGGGCAGTAGCGCATCGAGACGAAGGCGCCCACTATTACCAGCCTATCGCCTCGCAATACACGGGGCCACTACAGCCACCGGCGGTGGCCAAGCAGACTGGCGAGCAGTTTGAAATAGTCGTCGACGCGATCACCGAGCGAGGCATGAGTTGGCAGGCCTGGACTGTCTACCTGCACAATTCCCGGTTGGCGATCGAGCACCCCGAATGTGCCGTACGCAATGCGTTCGGCGACATCTACATCACCGACCTGTGTCCATCGGTCGAACAGGTCGCCACCTACTCGGTCGAGCTCACAGCCGACGTCGCACGGCTGTCGCCCTCGCTCGTTGTTGCCGAATCCCTGCACCACGCGGGATTCGGCCATGGCTACCATCACGAGAGGGCGTTCGTGCCAGTCGGCGCAGTGACGGGATTCCTACTCTCGCTCTGCTTTTGCGAGTCGTGCAGCGCGAGAGCGAATTCCGGGAGTCTCGACGCGGCCGCGTTAGCCGAGCGGGTGCGTTTCGTCGTCCGAGCGGCGCTTGCCGGCGGCGGTGATCGCGAGCCGGAGTTGTCCCGGGATAATCTCGCAGAACTCTGCGGATCTGAACTGCTCGATTATCTCGCGGCACGCGAACAAACCGTGACGTCACTGGCACAGCGCTGTGCCCGAGAGGCAGGTTCGGCGGGGGTGCCGTTCGGCTTTATCGATCAGACGGGCGCGTTGAAGGGATACGTCAGCGGAGACCCGCAAGGCTCGACGTCGGCGCACGATGCGTGGCAGCTCGGAATCGCGCCTGCTTCGGTTTCCGCTGCCGTCGACAGCTACGTCGTGTTGGCGTATGCCCGCGACGCCGCCCGGGTGGCGCGCGACGTAGCGGCGTACGCCGAAGTCACGAATACGCTGCGCTCCGTTTTGCGGCACGGCGGCGTCGATTATCTCGGTGCCGAAAATCTCGCCGAGAAAGTAGCCAACGCAACTGCGGCAGGTGCACAGTTTGTCGACTTCTACCATTACGGATTAATGCCGCTGGCAGGTCTGACTGCCGCTGCTGCCGCAATCGAAGCCGTCTCCGCTCGGCAGAAAGGCTAACGCTCGACATGTTCGACGTCGTCCTTGCCGGTGGCTGGATTGTCGACGGTACCGGCGCCCCACCCGTTCGTGCCGACATCGCGCTTCAGGGCGACCGCATTGCGGCGATCGGTCGACTCGCAAACTCGGCTGCGATACGGGTTGTCGAGTGTTCGGGCCGCTACCTGTTGCCAGGTTTCGTCGATGCGCACGTGCACGCCGATGCGCTTGTCTTCGACGAAGCCGTACAGCTTGCCGCTCTCGCGCAGGGCGTGACCACCCTTGTCGTTGGGCAGGACGGCTTGTCGTTCGCGCCCGCAACGTCGTCGACCGCTCGCTACGTCAGCAAATATTTTGGCGCCGTCAACGGCGACTGGCCGGGCCCCGCGCCGTCGACGATCGCCGGGCTGCTCGCTGCATACGACGGTACGAGCGCACTCAACGTCGGTGTACTCGTACCGCACGGAAACCTCCGTTACGAGGTGCTTGGCGCGTCTAGTCGCCGCGCCGAACCCGACGAGATCACTGCGATGCAGCGGCTCGCCGAAGCTGGGTTCGAACAAGGAGCCCTCGGCTTGTCGTCGGGGCTCGACTACGTACCGAGTCGT
>JBOGEK010000489.1:0-4404 GCA_050743645.1 Acidothermaceae bacterium | reverse complement strand
GTGCAGATAACGCTGACGAGCAAGCGCCTCGCGGCCGACACGCGTGAACTTATCGTGAGCCTTGGGTACCGCTGCGGCGTCGCCACAAAACGCGTCCGTGGCCGAAGCGAGAAATCGGCGACGGCTTACGTCACGACGTTTAGCCCTGGTGAAAATCCATTCCTCCTCGAGCGCAAGCGATTGATGTTCAAGGACCGTGTCGGGGTGCGCACCCCACGCGTCGCGTCGCGATTCATCGTCGACGTGCGCGCGATCGAATCCGTGCCCGTCCGATGCGTCGAGGTCGACAACGCTGACCATCTGTATCTGGCCGGGTCCTCGATGATTCCGACCCACAACTCAACGCTCGGCCTCGACATCGCACGGTCCGCATCTATCAAGCATCAGCAGACCTCGGTGCTCTTCTCGCTCGAAATGAGCAAGCATGAAATCACCATGCGATTGCTTTCCGCGGAGGCGCGCATCCCGCTCCAGTACATGCGCACCGGGCGCATGGGTGACGACGACTGGGTGAAGCTGACCCGCCGGCTCGGTGAGATGGCCAGCGCGCCGCTCTATATCGACGATTCACCCAACCTAACGATGATGGAGATCCGGGCGAAGTCGCGGCGGCTGAAGCAGCGCCACGATCTGCGGCTTGTCGTGGTCGATTACTTGCAGCTGATGAGTTCGCACTCGCGAGTCGAAAACAGGCAGCAAGAAGTGAGCCAGATTTCGCGGTCCTTGAAGCTGTTGGCAAAAGAACTCGAAGTGCCGGTTATCGCGCTGTCGCAGTTGAACCGTGGCGCCGAGCAGCGCACCGACAAGAAGCCGCAGCTGTCAGACCTTCGAGAATCAGGCGCGATCGAGCAGGACGCCGACGTCGTGATCCTGCTGCACCGCGAAGACGTTTACGAACGCGAATCGCCCCGCGCGGGTGAGGCCGACCTGATCGTGGCTAAGCATCGAAACGGTCCCACCGACACGTTGGTGGTTGCATTCCAAGGCCACTACAGCCGCTTCGTAGATATGGCACCTGGTGGCTAGGTAGCGGGCGCTCGTGCATAGCTGGGCGGTATTGAATTGCCCGAGCCACGCATCCGTACGTCCCGCAGATCGCGCCTGGGCGATTGTTCAGTCGACGATCGCGCTGGTGCCTCGATGCATGGCGGCGGCGACGCGCTCAAGCATCGCATGCACGGCCGCGGGCGGATGCCCGACCCAGTCGAGCAGTTCGCCGACAACTCGAATCGGCTCAAGACTGCGGAACGACTCCGTCGGGTTGCCTGGGAATTTCTTGTCGGTCACGTTCGGATCGTCCTCAAAACCGCCCGTCGGCTCAACGATGTAGATGCGGCCTCGGCCGTCGCCAGCGGCGAGTTCGGCACCCCACGTCGCCGCATCGAGAGTCGCGGTGAAGTAGACGTAGTTCATAACCCGACCACGCTCGAAATTCGACTCCCGCCCCGGCGTCAATAGGTCGCCGACAGCGAGGTCAGCCTTCGTGCCGTGTAGGTAAACGCCAGGTTGATACACCTCAAAGGGCACCGGCGCCCGCTCAGTGGTCACGGGCCCAACGTTAGCCGAGGTTAGGCCAGGGTTAGCCGGGGTTAGCCGGGCTAGCCAAGGTCATCACGCACGCATTTTCGGCCGCGTGAGGGCGTGCTCTACCGTCGCATCGTGATCGAGGTCGGCAGCCGGATGCGAAAGCAGCCCGCGCCACCCCATGTCGTGTTTCAGTCGCTGATCGAGCCTGATCGAGACCCTTACCGACCGTGGCTTGACTTGCTCGACGATGAGCAGCGCCCTCGGGTCGTCCGCAGGCAGGACCCGGGGATGCTCACGTGGTCATCGCTGTGGAGTAAAAGACCCGACGCGATCGTGGAATTCGTGCTGGCCCCCAGCTCCGACGGCGGTACTGCCCTGCGCTGGACTTTGTATGTGGAAGAGCCAGTCCCCTCCGACGCCTTGGTAGGTCATCTGCGGAAGCGGCTCAATCAGCTAATCAACGCCAACCTGCGGTTCACGTTCGGCCAATAACTGCTGACGCCTTGGTCGGGCTAAATCTGGCTCGAACGCTGGCGTTCGACAACTAGGGTGTACAGATGCCGACCAACTTGAGCGCAAGCGCACGCTGTTCGCGATGCGGTGCCGACGCGTCTTGACCGCTTTGACGGCTGAGGCCGTGGTGGACGGTCGCGTACCGCAAACCCCGGTCCTTGCGCCGAACGGCCAGTTGCTTTGTTATGTGCTCGCTTCCGTCAGCCGCACCGGTGACCACTTTGACACCGAACTCTGGCTCGTTGACACCCACACCGGCACCGCGCCGCATCGGGCAACCACCGACACCGCAACGGAGTCCCGACCACGCTGGTCCGCCGACACGGGCGCATTGTTTTTCCTGTCCGACCGCGCTGACCGCGGCATCCCGCAGCTGCAGCTGCTCACCCTTGCGGACGACGCAGTGCCCACGTCGACCGCAGCGACCGCATTGACCAGCTGGAATGCCGGGATCATCGACTACCTGCCGCTCGCTGACTCCAACGTGGTCGCTTTGCTCGCCCTCGATGAACCGACCGAGGACGACGCGCGCCGCGGCCGCGATCGTGACGACGCCGTGGTCGTCGGCGAGAGCGAACCCCGTGCCCGGTTGCGTCTGCTCGACTTGCAGAGTGGCCGGGTTACAACACCGGATGCGTTCGGCGACCGGCACGTCGTCGAACTGCGGCAACGGCCCGACGGCGGCCCGCTCGCCGTCCTCACCCAGGCGAGCAGCGACTACGACTACGGTCCCCGCACCGGCCAGCTGCACCTGTTCGACGCTACGACCGCGACCGCATCGGACCTCGGAGCTGTCGCGGCCGACGCCCGATCTCTGGCCTGGTGGCATGGCGAAGACGGCTGGCACCTCGGCTACATCGCACTCACGCCCCCGGTTCTGCAAGCCGGCGCCGCGGTGTTCGACCTGGCCCTAGCCAGCGGCGCCGTGCATAACCGCACATCTGGTCTCGCGATGTGCCCCACCGAACTGCACCAGACCGACGGCGAACCCCTCGTCGTGTTCGCCGACGGCCTGAACACCACCCTGGCGCGACTAGAGCCCACCGGGCCAACGCCCCTAGCTCAGCACCCCGGGCGCCTCGACGAGCTCACCACCACACCCAGCGGCGACAAAATCGCCGTCCTGACCGGCACGCAATACGTGCCCGCGAACGTTCACGTCGGGCCGCCCACTGGGCCACTGCGAAAGATCACCGACACGCGCCCGGAACTCGGCGGCGTCGCGTTCGGCACTCAGCAACCGCTGACTTACCGCGCCAGCGACGGCCTCGACCTTGACGGCGTACTCGTACTGCCGGTGGGAAAGACCGCGTCGGAAGGGCCGTTTCCGCTGGTGACGATCGTGCATGGCGGCCCGTACGAGCGCTACGCCGACGATTTCCAACTCGTTTGGGCCCCGAGCGGGCAGTGGCTGGCCACCGCCGGCTACGCGGTGTTCCTGCCCAATCCACGAGGTGGCCAGGGCCATGGCCACGAATTCGCCGCCAGCGTTGCTGGCCGGGTTGGCCAAGAAGAGTGGACCGACATTCTGAGCGGGATCGACCTGCTCATCGCCGACGGCGTCGCCGATCCGGATCGGTTGGGTATCGCCGGCTGGAGCCACGGCGGGTTCATGTCGGCCTGGGCGGTCGGCCAGACCAACCGATTCCGCGCTGCGCTGATCGGTGCCGGCGTCACCGACTGGGGCATGCTCGCTGCCACCGGCGAGAACGGCCAGTTCGAGGTTGCGCTCGGTGGCAGCAACGGGTGGTCCGGCGTCGGCCCGCATCCGCACGACGCGGTCAGCCCAATCTCGTTCGCCAGCCGCGTTCGCACGCCGGTACTCATCGTGCACGGTGCCGAGGACACCAACGTGCCCCTCGGTCAGGCCGTGTACTTGCATCGTGCGCTGCGCCATTTCGGCGTCGAACACGAGTTCGTGATCTATCCCAGAGAAAGACACTTGTTCGAGGAACGCAATCACCAACTCGACCTCTTGCGCCGCACTCGCGCCTGGTTCGACCGCTGGCTCCAGCCCTGACCCCAGAGCGCAAGCCCGCGGGGCGCCCCACACGCCGGTGAGCTGCCGCCACGAACTTAACTTGGCGTCGCCCGGGCGAACACAACGATATTCGACAGGTAATGGCCGGTCGCGCCGTCGAAACGTCCGCCACACGTGATCAGCCTGAGCTCGGGCCCGCTCGTGTTTCCATACACAGTCTGGCTCGGGAACGCGTCTTTCGAATACTCGCGCACCGCGTAAACGGTAAAGCTGACGACGCTGCCGTCCGCGCGGGTAACCGAGATGCGATCACCGTTTTTTGCCGCACCAAGCTTGAAAAACACCCCGGCGCCGTTTTTCGCCGAGTCGACATGACCTAAAAC
>JBOGEK010000488.1:0-2966 GCA_050743645.1 Acidothermaceae bacterium | reverse complement strand
TATCTGTACTGGCCGGGAAGCGCGCCGTTGCAATCGACGCCCGGCCAACCCAGCTTTGGCATCGACGCGACCACTTTGTGGTCGTGGCAGAAAGTGTTCACCTTGGTGCTAGTGCTGGCGCCGATGCTGTTCCTCGCGCTGCGTTCATGGTTGGCGATCGCCTTGATTCCGACGCTCGGCTGGCGTTTCCTGTCGGCAAATCCGCACTACTGGGGAACCAAGTACCACTACAGCGAAATCCTGATGCCGATCACGTTTCTTGCCGGTGCCGCGGGAGCCGTCGGTATCTCGTGGCCACCGCGACTTCGACGTAGCGCCCTGCGCGGTATCTCGATTGCCGTCGTCGTCGTTGGGCTCGCTATCGCGCCCGGATTTCCGTTCGCGCATGCAATTAGTCTCGGCTACTGGAAAAGCTGCGCCCGATGTGCCGCCGCTGATGCGGCCCTCGCGCGAATACCGTCGGGTGCCAGCGTGACGTCGGACGACGCACTGCTGCCCAGCGTCGTCAATCGTGACACCACGCACGTCTTGGCGCCTGGCCTGCTTGACGGCCGTGGTCGACCGTTGCGCACGGCGTACGTGCTGGTCGACGTTCAGCACACGACGCAGTTCAGCCAGCCGGGGTGGCTGGCGGACTTGCAGGCGGGCGTGCTTTCCGCCGACTACACGGCGGTGTTCTCACGTGGCGGCTATGTCGTCTATCGCAAGCGCTGAGCCCGACGACGGCTACTTGGTCGACCCGTTGACCCCGGCGGCCATCACGGCGTCGCCTGGTCGATCCAGGTTGGCTCGTCGACCGGCACGACGACAGGCACTTCCGGATACGCGGGAGGCGTACCGCCGAACTCGGGACACACCGATTGGTGCGCACACCAATCGCACAGCCGACTGCGCCTGGGCGGGAAATCACGGTTGGCAAGCGCCCGCTCGACGGCAGCCCACAAAGCGCGCACCTTGCGCTCGGTGGCGCGTAGATCGGATTCGTCGGGGGAGTAGCGCAGCACCTGGCCGTCGCCGAGGTACATCAACTGCAGCAGCGTGGGAATCCGCCCGCTCACCCGCCACATGACTAGCGCGTAGAACTTCAGCTGGAAAAGCGCCTTGTCTTCGAACAGTTCGGACGGCGCGTTGCCGGTCTTGTAGTCGACGATCCTGACCTGGCCGGCGGGAGCTACGTCGACCCGATCGATGAAGCCGCGAAGTCGCACGCCACCGTCGAGCTCGACCTCGACGAGCAACTCCCGCTGCGCGGGTTCGACTCGGGCAGGGTCTTCGAGGCTGAAGTAGGTCTCGAGGAGCCGACGGGCGCTGGCTAGCCAGTCGAGAACCCGTGGCGTGGGTGCCGAATTGTGCTCGGTGCCGGTGGGTTGGGCGCCTGCCGGTTGGGTGCCGGTGGGTTGGGCGCCTGCCGGTTGGGTGCCGGTGGGTTGGGTGCCGGTGGGCGAGCTGCCCGCGACAGACGCGTCGTTAGGAAACAGCTCGGCAAGTTCGGGCTGCTCAGCGAGCAGCCGCTGCCATTCGGGGTCGAGTAGCTCTGCCGCGCGCTCGATCGTGCGCAGCGGGGCAGGGTGGTCGAAGAGCCGTTCGAGGACCGCGTGCACGAGCGTGCCACGAGTAGTGATCGGGTTCGGCGGTTCGGGCAGCCGGTCGATGACCCGGAACCGATACAGCAGCGGGCAGGTCATGAAATCGCCGGCCCGCGATGGTGAGAGCGCCCATGGTCTCGACCCGCTGACCGCGCCGGGATCGCTTGCGCCGGGATCGCTTGCGCCCGGACCGCCTGCGCCCGGATCGCCTGCGGTGTCATCGACGGGCGTGTCATGGACGGGTTTGTCATCGACTGCTGTGTCATCGACGGCGATCCGCGTGCCGGTTGCGGGCTCGGGAATCGGCACGTGGGTAGGCGAGGCGGTCATGATGGCAGCGTAGGCGACCGCGCCGACAGATCTGCTCAACGTTCACCTTCCCGGTGGATAGTGCTTTGTCGACCTGTGGATTCCCGAGCCGCGCCGACGGCGATGCGTGAATCGTCTGCGGGGGTACTTGTGAAGACGCTTTGCTCTGCTGCGTATGCGCAGCAGAGCAAAGCAACCACGACAGGGAACCTCCTCGGTGGGGGATGGACGAGTTGCCCGGCGCACAAGCACGCGCCCCGCGCGCGCGCCCCGCGTCAGGGCGACGCGTGCGCCCCCGCACACGTCAGGCCAACGCGCGCGCCCCCGCACACGTCAGGCCAACGCGCGCACGCCGTGGCCCATAGCATCGACGCGTGAGAGCGCCCTTGCGGCAACCCGGCAGCCGACGTCCGACCCGACGTTCGGAGCGCGACGCATTCGCGCCGGCCGGGCTGCGGATCGGCACCTTGTTCGGCGCTCCGATTTATGTCGCTCCCAGTTGGCTGATCTTCCTCGGCTGGATCACTATCGCGTTTGCGCCCTGGGTCGGCGACAACGTCGACGACATCGGGGCCGGTCGTTACGCGGTGTCACTGGCGTTCGGAGTCTTCCTCGGATTGTCGGTGCTAGCCCACGAGATCGGGCACTGCGTGCTGGCGCGGGTTTTCGACGTCCCGATTCAGCGTGTGGTGCTCACTTGGCTGGCGGGCCACTCCGCGTTCGAGCGTGAGCCGTCGACGCCGCGGCGAATGATCGCGGTCGCCGTGGCCGGCCCGGCGATCAATCTCATCCTGGCCGGTGGCGCGTGGCTCGTGTACGAATCGCTGCCGCAGAGCACGGTCGGATGGGTGCTCGCCTACGGCTTGGCGTGGACCAACGGCCTCGTCGGCATCTACAACCTGCTGCCTGGGCTACCGCTCGACGGCGGCCAGGTGCTGCGGGCGTCGGTCTGGGCGATCACCCACAATCAGCGCACTGGCACGATCGGTGCGGCCTGGGCGGGTCGAGTGCTCGGCGTTGCCACCGGAGTGCTCGGACTCGCCATGGCCACCCGCACGAACGCTGCCGACC
>JBOGEK010000487.1:0-4211 GCA_050743645.1 Acidothermaceae bacterium | reverse complement strand
GCCATGTACTTCTTGCCAGACAAGAAAGTGTGGGCGGACGCCGCTGTCACGCCGACGGTCTCACCGCTCGTGACCGACGAAGGCGACGCCGTCGCCGTCGCGAAAACGATGACGGCGCGAACACGGTTGCGACTAGTCGGGTGGACCGTGTGCCTGCACGACTCCGCACTGGCGCGGCGTCAGCCTGCCGCAGCGGTGCACGACGTCTGGGGCGGTCGGTCGATGTCGTCGGTGTGCGTCGCAAATCCGATTACCCGTCGGTACGCAGCGGCGCTCGTGGCCGATGTCGCGGCGCGCGTCGACGCTGTGCAACTCGAAGCCACGCACTGGCTGGCGCCCCACGCCGTCCACCAAAAAACTGACACAGCGCAGCCAGCGGTCTTTCGTAGGCTGTCCGCGTATTGCGTCTGCGAACACTGCCAAAGTCGGGTCGACGCGCAGGGCGGTGAACCGCTTCGGCTGGTCGCCGACCTGCGGGGGATCGGACGGCGGGTGGTCGATGAACTCGACCGACGTACGGTTGCCGAGGCAGATGTCGATAGCTACCTTGCCGATTCGGTTCGTGACTACGGCCCGTTCGTGCGGGCACGCATGGGCGCCGTCACCTCGCTGGTGGCTGAGCTTCAAGTCGCCGCAGCGAATACCCCGATCGAATTCGTCAGCTATGGCGACCGCGCAGTAGCTGGCGTCGAACTCTGGGCTATAGAGCAACTCGGCGTCGACGTGCGGGTACTCGCGTATGGTCCGCCCGACGTCGTCGGCCGTTCGTTGGAACAACTCAAGGCATCGCCCGACGCACCCGACGCATTCGGGGTCGGCCTATCGGCGTTGCCCGCAGAGGCACCGGACCGCGCTTCGCTACATGCGGCGCACGACGTTGCGCTGGCGGAGGGAGCGACTTCGATTACGTACTACAACTACGGTTTGCTCAATGCGAGCCGCCGTAGCTGGCTCCGTCGATGAGCGGAACCGACGAGACGCGGGCGCTGGCGGCCGCGTCTTTGGTGACCGTCGCCTCGTGGCTTCCGGTTTTTCTCGTCGGCACACTGGCGATCGAAATCAAGGCGTCACTGCATTTCGATACGACGGCGTTCGGTCTAGCAGTGACGCTGTATTACCTCGGCGGCGCTGGGTTCTCGGTTCCCGTCGGAAGATTGTCCGACCGGGTAGGGGCGGCTCGGGTCATGCGAGTCGCTACCGCCTGCGACGCGGTTCTGCTTGCACTGCTGGCGTTCGTGACGCAATCCTGGCTTGGCTTGGCGCTCCTGCTGATTCCATGCGGAATGGTGAACGCGGCGACCTCGGCCGCGACGAACCAATTCCTTTCTCGTCGCCTGCCTGCGTTGCGGCAGGGTCGAGCCTTCGGGGTCAAACAGGCTGCCGTACCCTTCGCCTCCCTGCTTGGAGGTTTGTCAGTGCCTGCGATCGCTCTCACGGTCGGGTGGCGTTGGGCCTTCGCCTTAGGTGTCGTGATCGCTCTGACAGCGGGCTTCGTGGTGCCCGCCCCACGAACGACGCTGGCTGCTCGTCGTGATGCCCGGCAGGTGAATCCACCCGAACCCGTCGCGCTTGCTCCGCTTGTCTTTCTCGCACTCGCACTTGGCCTCGGGCTTTTTGCCGCGGGCGGCCTGTCGGCCTTCTTGATGAGTGGCGGTGTAGCGATCGGGCTGGCTCAAGGAAACGTCGGACTCCTGGCGGCGTTGGCCGGTGCCGTTGCCGTCGTCACGAGAATTGCCGTTGGCTACCGATCCGATCGCTATGGCAGCCAGCATTTCCGCACGGTCGCGCTGATGCTTACAGCGGGCTCCGGTGGATTCGTGCTGCTCGCCATTGGCTCGTCGACCGCTGCTTCGTGGGCTTTCGCCAGCGGCGCCGTCGTATCACTCGGAGTTGGCTGGGGTTGGAATGGCGTGTTCAACCTGGCCGTCGTCCGTGCTCATGAACACGCGCCGTCAACGGCAACGGGCGTTACTCAGGTCGGCGGCAGTACCGGTGGGATGTTCGGGCCATTCGTCGTTGGTCTCGTCGCGTCGCACGTCTCGTATCTCGCGGCTTGGCTCATCGCGGGAGGTGCGGCCCTGGCCGCGGCTGCGGCGGTACTCGTTGCCGGCCGCTTGCTCGCAGCACGCGACATACTCGTCGCCGCACCCTGCCTGAGCAGGGGTAGCGGCGGGTAGCTCAGGCCTTGCGGGTAGTCGCGTCTGCCTTGGCGAGCGCGGCGCGTTCAGCACCTCTGATGTGGGCTCGCATGGCCGTGCGGGCCGCAGCCGGGTTGCCACTCTCGATCGCCGTGATGATGCGGTGATGCTCGCGATGGGAGGCTTCGAGCCGGCCCGGAATCGCGAGCGTTGTTTCCATGCCCGAACGCAGCATGCCCTGGAGAACCGTCAATGTCTGGCGTAAAAATCGGTTGCCGGCAGCTTCGACGATGCGCATGTGAAACTCGGCGTCGAACGTGCCGATCTTGTCGAAGTCGGCCGGATCCTGAGTGGCCGCGGTGTCGAGTTGCTCGAGCGCCCGGCGAAGGCCGGTGAGCTGGTCGCGAGTCCGTCGGCTCGCGGCCCATTCGGAGGCGGGCACTTCGAGCACCTCGCGCATGGCGTAAAGCTCGACCAGGCTGACGTCGGTCTTCGACAGTGCGGCCCGCAGATCTTGCTCGGACGGCGGCGCGGCGACGAACACGCCTTGCCCGTGTCGTACCGTCAACCGCCGCCGCGCGGCGAGGATGCGTACCGCCTCGCGCAATGACGGCCGACTGACAGCTAGCAACGCGGCCATCTCGCGCTCGGCAGGCAGGCGGTCTCCAGGCTTGAGCTCTTCAGAGGCGATCAATGCTTCGATCTGCGCAGCGATGCGGTCGGTCAGGTTTCCGGTCTGACCTATGGCTTGCCACATCGCGAGGCCTTTCCGACGTCGAGGAGTGAGCCTGCACGGACAGGGCGAAACCGGTCAGACCTCAGAGCACGCTATCAGCGCGGACCAAGGATTTGCTGCCGAACTGCGGCAGTTAACTGTGTTGCCATTTCTGTCATCCGATTGTGACCTCGTAGCGGTGGCCAAGAGCATGCGGTAAACCCGCTGTGCAACCGGTCGCA
Organism: Acidothermaceae bacterium; assembly: GCA_050743645.1. Classification (GTDB taxonomy): domain Bacteria; phylum Actinomycetota; class Actinomycetes; order Acidothermales; family Acidothermaceae; genus JBOGEK01. The sequence continues at coordinate 1,116 of JBOGEK010000487.1, read as the reverse complement.
TAAAAGTTCGCAGAAGGCCTTGCCTCTAGCAGGAAGCCATGGAACAGTGGCGCTGGTCAGACCACTGGCCTCGACCGCTGGATCGGCTGGCAGCGCAGCCTGGCCGCCCTATGGGCCCACGGTGCGGAAGGCGCCCGCTTGGGCGTTCCTTCGCTATCGCACCGCCTAATACGCCACCCGGAAGGAAAGAAGCGATGCAGCCTAAGAAGTGGGTAACAGGCGCGGCGGCGATCTCGCTCGCGCTGATCGCTACGGCCTGCACGAGCAGCGGCGGAACGAAGAGCGGGGGCGAGATTTCGAGCACGGGCGCGAATGCAAGCACGAGTGGCCAAAGCGCGGCCAGCCAAACTGCGCCAACCCAATCAGGCGGCAGCATTACAGTGGCCCGACCGCTCGACGTCATCGACATCAGCCCTGACGGCTCTTTCCTTCGCTCATCCGACAGTCAAATCGTCAACCTGATCGCCGATGGCCTTTACCGCATCAACAAAGACGACAAGATCGAGCCGGCGATCGCGGCAGGCCAACCCACTATCAGTGCCGATAAGTTGAGCTGGACGATCAAGCTTCGCTCTGGAGTGACGTTCTCGGACGGCACCCCGCTCACCTCGACGGACGTGAAATTCAGTCTCGACAACGCCAAGAAGGGCACCCAGCAAGGCAAGCTTTTCAAAGCGATCACATCGATCGACGCACCCGATGCAAACACTGTCGTTATTCACACTGACCAGCCGAACGCCACCCTGCCTTGGACGCTGGCGAGCTTCCCGGCCGTCATCTTGCCGAATAACTTTGAAGGCAAGCAGGCCAAAGACTTTTACCAGCTGCCGATCGGTGCTGGGCCTTTCATGATCGCTGAACGCAAGCCAGGCACCGATCTGAAGCTCGTGCGAAACCCGAAGTACTACGGTACGGCCGCCAAACTCGACAGCATCACCTTCGTACCGGTCGCGGATCCGAACACACGAGTGCTCAAACTACGCGCGGGCGCCGTCGACCTGGTCGAGGACCCGCCCACCCAGCAGGTAGCGCAGTTGAAGGGTGACTCGAAGTACCAGGTGATTTCATTGCCGGTTGGCGTCATGCGCCTCGGACTCAACACGGTGAAGCCACCAC
>JBOGEK010000486.1:0-5047 GCA_050743645.1 Acidothermaceae bacterium | reverse complement strand
GACACCGTACGCACGATGTGCGAGCGGGCTGCCTGGCTCGAGTTCGGCGTGCTGAAAGACCAGGGCGCGCCGGGCGATCTCATCGACAAGTACGTCGAGACCACACACGTCGACCGCATCGCCACCGAAGGTGGCGGCTCGCATTGGGGTTCGGGAGAGATCGTCTGTACCGAGGTCGAATTGCTTGACGGCAATGGCAATCCGACGCTTTGGGTACACACCGGTGAACCCGCCACGCTTCGCTTCCACTACTCGGCGAAAGAGCCGGTGAGCCGGCCAGTACTCGGGTTCGCGCTGCACAGCATCGAAGGTGTGCACGCCACCGGCATCAACAGTCGAGAGGCGATCGTGCCCGAATCGATCGACGGCGACGGGCATGTCGACTTCGTCATCTCGCGCATGCCGCTGGTCGCCGGCAGCTACGACGTCACGGTGGCACTCGTCGACGAATCCAACCTGCACACCTTCGACTTCCACACCCGGGCCATGCGTTTCGACGTCGGCCGTGGATTGCCGCGCGAAGCTGAAGGGGTATTCGCCATCGACGGAATCTGGAAGTTCGAGTGACGCAAGTTCTAGCGAAGACGACGCAAGCTCAGGTGACAGGCGAGAAGGCCCGGCGTCGTCGCGTGGTCGTGGCGACATCAGACACCTTGAAGCCGCAGATGGCCGGGCCTGCTATTCGGGCCTGGCAGGTCGCCGCCGCGCTTGCAGTCGATCACGAGGTGCAACTCGTCACGACGTCCGACTGCACTGTTTCGAGCGACGAGTTCGTGGTGCGCGCGGCTTCGGCTGAGCATGACGTGCGTGCCCTCGAACGTTGGTGCGACGTGCTGTTCTTTCAGGGCAACGTGTTCGACGACTATCCGTTCTTGCAGAACACCGACCGCATCGTGATCGTCGACCTCTACGACCCGTTCCACCTCGAACAGCTCGAGCAGACTCGCGAACACGACGCCGACACCCGCCGGGTGATCGTGCACAACTCGACGGCGGCAGCCAACAAACAATGCCTGCGTGGGGATTTCTTCGTCTGCGCGAGTGAACGCCAGCGCGACTTTTGGCTCGGCCATCTCGCCGCGCTCGGCCGGTTGAACACTGTCACCTACGACGCCGACGTCACCGTGCGGTCGCTGATCGACGTCGTGCCGTTCGGTGTTTCCGAGCAACCGCCGGTTCGAACGCGGGCTGCGTTGAAAGGCAGCTATCCCGGCATCGGCATCGACGACAAGGTCATCTTGTGGGGCGGCGGAATCTACAACTGGTTCGACCCGCTCACACTGATCAAAGCGGTCGCTGATGTCGCGCGCACACATCCCGAAGTACGGCTGTTCTTTCTCGGCATGCAGCACCCGCACCCTCACGTGCCCGAGATGCGCATGTCGTTCGCCGCGCGCAAGCTCGCCGACGAACTCGCCCTTACCGGCAAGCATGTTTTCTTCAACGAAACCTGGGTCGAATACGACGACCGCGCGAACTACCTGCTCGACGCCGACATCGGCGTGAGCTGCCACCTCGACCATCTCGAAACCGCGTTTTCATTTCGCACCCGCATGCTCGACTACCTGTGGGCGAGCCTGCCGATGGTCGCGACCCGCGGCGACGTGTTCGCCGACTTGATCGAGGCGCGCAGCCTTGGTCTCACTGTCGAAGCCGGTGACGTCGATGGGCTCACTGCGGCGTTGACTCGCATGCTCGACGACGCCGACTTCGCCACCGAATGCCGGTTGAACGTCGCCGCGCTGGCGCCCGAATACGGCTGGTCGAGGGTGCTCGCGCCGCTCGTCGAGTTCTGCCGCGATCCGCACCACGCGCCCGACCTGCTCGACCCCTGGACCCGCAGGCGACGCGCCGAATCGGCCGCGACGGTCTACCGGCCGACGACGGGTTGGCGTCGCGACGTCGAACTCGTCATCGAGCACTACCGCGAAGGTGGCGCCGGCAAGCTGGCTCGCAAGGCGCTGAGCCGGGCGCTGTACTTGTTGCGCCTGAAGAAGCCACCGCCGCCTCAGGTCTAGGGCTGGCTTCCGAACGGGGCTCGGTTCACTGGAGCGCCACGTCGCGATGTGATCGCGGCTGACCGGGTACTGTCTCCTGGTGACTTCGCTGAAACCAGCTGACGGCCGCACTCAGGCGCTGCGCACCTTCGCGCGTTACGTGTCGGGCCACGGGGTCGAACTCGGGCCGGGCCACGTGCCGTTCCCGCTGCCGTATCCCGCCACGACGACCGCCTACGTCGACCGCTGGAAGCCCGACGAGAACCGTGAGCTGTTCCCCGAGCTCGACGGTGACGCCGGGTTCCCGATGCCCGACATCGTGGCCGACCTCAACGTCGACCGGTTGTCGATGCTCGACGACGAAAGCCAGGACTTCGTGGTCGCCAGCCACGTGCTCGAACATCTCGCCAACCCGCTGGGGCATTTGAGCGAGATTCATCGGGTGCTGCGGCCGGGTGGCATCGCACTGGTGCTGCTGCCCGATCGCCGGCTCACGTTCGACCGGTTCCGGCAGCCGACGTCGCTCGACCATTTGATCGCCGAGCACGCCGCCGATGCGCGAGCTGTCGACGACGCGCATCTCGAAGAGTTCCTGCGGGGCAGTGGCGACTGGAGCGATTCGTGGGACGAAGCAGAGCGGGCGGCCCAGTTCGACCGGCATCGCCAGCGGTCGATCCACGTGCACTGCTGGACGCAGGAGGAATTCCTGCCGGTGCTCGTCTATGCCGTGACCGATCTCGGGCTGTCGTTCGAACTCCTCGACGCGATGTTCCACGACGACTACCCGGGCAGCATCGAGTTCGGGTTCGTGCTTCGCCGTAGCGTCGGCAAGAGTGACGCCGAAGCGCTGGGCAAGCGTCTCGACGAGGTTTGGCACGAGCTCGCGCACGAACACGCGTCGATTCGCCAGCTCCACACGTACGAGAAGGCACAGGCCGATCTCGACCGCATCGTGCAGCATCCGGCATTTCGCGCCGCGCTGTTGGCGAAGCACACGCTCGATCGTCTTCGCCGGCGGATCGCGAACCTGCGCAGCAGCCGGTCGGGCGCCCGCTGATCTTCGGCGCTATCGAGGCTCGCCCGGCCACACACCCGGCCCGGCTGCGGCGCTGCGCTACTGCAACGGCGCCGGTGTGATGAAGATCGGCAGATTGACCTTGAAATCGTCGTCGGGCCGGTGGGTCAGGCTGAGCGCCTCGGTGTCGAAGACGACGCCGTCGACCGCAGTGCCGAGCGTGACACCAAGGGGCTTGCCAGAGTCGTCGGTCGGCTGCTGCTGCGAACTCATCAGCATCAACCGATGACCTGATGCCGCGGCCGCGTTGGCCATCTTGACGACGTCGGCCATCTCGGTATGCGTGCCCGCAACGGCGGCGCTGTTGCCGCAGTAGATCTCGATCGTCTGCACGTAACCGTTGGCTGTACTGCCGCCGCCCACCAGTAGCACGGTGTCGGTCGGTGTCAGCGCGGCGCAGATGCGGCTCGTCTCGTCACGGATCGGGATGTACGAGCGCACCAGCCGTACCGGTCCGCCGAGCAGCACGATCGGCGTCACCAGCATGACGATCGCAAGGCCGACTGCGACCACCCCGCTGGCCCATCGAATCGGTTGCCTGCCGGCGGGCGCAGCGACGAAACGCTCGCCGTCGTCCGACTTCGCTCTGGTGCTGAAGCGTGCCCAGGCGACGTCGAAAAGCCTGGCCATCACGAAGAAAGCGAGCAACAAAAGGGCCGGGAAAGTGACCGGAACGAAACGGCGGGTGGCCCAGTACTGCACGGGCACGATTTGTGGGTCGTAGACGTAGAGCAGCGTGACAGGACCAGCAAGCATCCAAAATGGCAGCAGTTTCAGGTCTTTTCCGCGAAACACCCGATACGTGAGGTAGCCGAACCCGATGATGGACAGCGTGAGGGTGATCGGCCCGAGGTACCACGAGATCCAGCGCAGGCTCATCTCGTTGTAGTGCCGGGTGGGGTCGACGGTGACGTGCTCGGCTTTTTGCAGGTTGGCGAGAGTGGTCGAGATGTCGAGCACGCCGGTTTCGTGCGAGGTCTGCACGTGCGGCCGCAACAACCAGGCTGCAAACAAGCCCAAAATCACGACGCCTGCCGCGATTCGCGCCAGCCGAGGCAAGAAACCACCAAGCCGGACGACGAAACCCTGCACCTTCGGCTGGGTGAAGACGACAACGCCGGCGATGACCACGAGAATCGTCAGAACAGCGATCGCGGCGAGCGACGACTTCACCGATTTGGCGTACGCGGGTGAACCGAAGACGGCGTCCGCCGTGCCGATTGCGCCCGTCAATGCGAGCCCGATGAAAGTGCCGATACCGATTCGCACCAGGTCGCGATACTGCGGCCTCGTGCGCGCGACACGCAACGCGAGCACGATCAGGGCTAGTAGGATCGGCGGAAGATAGGTGAACGCGTCGATGCGCGCCATCGTCGAGGCGCCGAGTGTGAGTCCGGCAACCAGCCCGTAAACCGCTGGCCGGGCAGGCTTTCGGGCGATCGCGTCGCACAGCATCGCCAAGCCCGCAAACACCAGAAACTGTGACGGGATCTCGCTGAAGGTGTCGCGGCTGAAGAAAACCTGCGGCAACGTGAGCGACAGCGTGACCATCATCGCGAGCGCCCACACCGGGTGCATGAACCTGGTGGCGAACGCGAAGATGGCGAGCAACGCGAACGCGCCGATGAGCATGTTCAGGTGCAGCAGGCCGCCGGTGCCGTCGAACCAATCACCGATCGCCAACAAGGCCGGCAGTAAATGAAAGAACTGCGGATACAGATGGTGTCCGTCGGGTCGCAGGAAGAACCCGTTGGTCATGTAGTTGATGGTCTGGTCGTGTCCGAACCAGTCGGGATGGATCGGAATGTTCAGCGTGCCGTGTTCGGCGATCCATTTTCCGCTCAGCCCGTAGATCGCGGGGTCGCCATCGGCGAGCAGGTGCTGGGTAGATTCCTTTGCGTTGACGACGAAGTCGACGATCGCCACGACGACGGCAGCACCGCTGATGACGTGGGTTACCAGCGAAGCCTTGGCC
>JBOGEK010000485.1:0-4177 GCA_050743645.1 Acidothermaceae bacterium | reverse complement strand
CTGAACGTCGAGGCCGGCTCGATGGTCGCGGTGATGGGGCCGAGCGGCTCGGGCAAGAGCACCTTGCTCACCATTGCCGGCAGCCTGGAGCAGGCTACGAGCGGCGAGGTGTTCGTCGGCGGCGTGGCGCTGTCGACGATGTCGCGCAACGAACGGGCCCGCCTGCGACGCCGTGCCATCGGGTACGTGTTTCAAGACTTCAATCTGCTTGCTGGGCTCACCGCCGCCGAAAACGTCTCGCTTCCCTTGGAATTAGACGGGACGTCGCCAAGAGCCGCCCGGGCGCAGGGCCTGCAAGCGCTGGAACAACTCGGGCTGGGCGAGCGGGCGGCGCGCTTTCCCGACGAGCTCTCCGGTGGTGAGCGGCAACGCGTCGCCGTTGCCCGCGCGATTGTCGGAAACCGCAATCTCTTGCTCGCTGACGAGCCGTCGGGCGCGCTCGACAGCGCCAACGGCGAGGCGGTGATCCGGTTGATCCGGACGGCGTGTCAGCGCGGAGTCGCCGGCGTCGTCGTTACCCACGACGCGCAACTTGCCTCCTGGGCCGACCGAGTCGTGTTCTTGCGCGACGGGCGGGTCGTCGATCAGACCGTGCCGCCGGACGGGCCGGAGTCGATGCTCGCGCCGAGCCAGCAGTCATGACGACGTCGCTTCGCGAGCGGCCAGCCGCAGGGGCGACACCGGAGACCGGCGGCAACCCTGCCCGCAGGGCCGTCGTCCGGTGGGCCTGGCGGTTGTACAGACGGGAGTGGCGGCGGCAAGCACTCATCCTCGCGCTTCTCGTCGTGGCGATCGCCGCGACGATCATCGGCCTCGGAGCGGCGTCGAACGCATCACTCTCGGCCGACCCGACGTTCGGCACGGCCAACACGATCGTCACTTTGCCGGGGTCGGATACGAAGCTAAGCAGTGACATCGCAGCGGTGCGTGCGCAGTTCGGCACCGTCGAAGTGATCGAGCACCAAAGCGTGCCGATCCCCGGTTCGGTCGCGAACCTCGACGTGCGGGCCGAAGACCCCAGCGGCCCGTACGGCCACGTGATGTTGCGCCTGGACGCCGGGCGTTACCCGAATGGTGCCGGTGAGGTGGCAATGACCGCTGGTGCCGCCAAGACCTTCGGCCTGCACCTGGGTGACCAGTGGACGGAAAACGGTCGAACGCTGCGCATCGTCGGCACGGTGGAGAATCCGCTTAACCTGCTCGACCAGTTCGCGCTCGTCTCACCCGGTCAGGCCAACTCCCCGACCAACGTGTCGATCCTCTTCAACGCCGGCCAGCATGCTCTCGACTCGTTCCGATTGCCCGGCCATACCGGCATCAGCTCCTCCGGTCGAGGGACGACGAACAAAGCGGCCGCCGAAGCGTTGGTGCTCGTGCTCGCCACGTTGGGATTGGTTTTCGTCGGCCTGATGGCCGTTGCGGGATTTGCCGTAATGGCTCGTCGGAGGCAGCGCGCGTTGGGCATGCTCGCGTCCCTCGGTGCGACCGATCGGCACCTTCGGCTCGTCGTCCTCGCCAACGGCGCCATTGTCGGTGCGGTCGCCGCGATTGTCGGCACGGTCATCGGGTTAGCGGGCTGGTTCGCACTTGCGCCCGCGCTGGAATCGGTCACTAAACATCGCATCGATCGGCTTTCATTGCCGTGGTGGGCGATCGGGACGGCGATGCTGCTCACGTTCGTGACCGCGATCGCGGCGGCGTGGTGGCCGGCGCGGTCTGTCGCTCGCCTCTCGCCGGTCGCTGCGCTGTCGGGTCGACCTGCGCGACCCCAACCTGCGCATCGGTTCGCGACCGCTGGCCTGCTGCTGCTCGCGGGCGGGATCGTGTTGCTCGCGTTTGCCGACGGGCACCGGGTGGGATTCATCGTCGGCGGCACCGTCGCCACCGCGATCGGCATACTGCTGCTAGCACCGCTGGCCATTCGCTTGCTCGCGATCGCAGGTCGCCGCTCGCCGATTGCCGTGACACTCGCGCTACGAGATCTCGCCCGCTATCAGGCCCGCTCGGGTGCTGCGCTCGGAGCGATCACGTTGGCCGTCGGCATCGCGGCCACGATCTGCATCAACGCGTCAACGAGCGAAACGCCCACGGGGCCAGGCAATCTAGGGAATAACCAGCTCATGATGTATGTCAGCCGCGCACAGCTCGGCGATCCATGGCCGTCGCTCTCGGCGGCTCAACTGCAAAACGCCACGACGGCCGTCGACCAGGTGGCGGCCACGCTTCATGCTTCGACATTGCAGGTGGAGCAGGCCTACGACGCGGGAGCCTCGGCCATGCCGCTAGCACAGGCCGGTACAGGGCCCGGCGCGATATCGGGCGCGCAGGTCGCGCCGGTCAGTGGCCAACCGGGCCAGCCGGCTCAAGCGAGCGGGTATCTGACCCCCTCGCTCGCGGATGTCGTCAAAACCGGGCGCGGCGAGCGCGTGTCTGCCGCCATCCCGCTCTACGTTGCGACGCCCGCCGTCCTCGCGCATTTCGGCATTGCTGCCGCACAGATTCATCCGGACGCTGACATCATCACCGCGCGCACCGACCTCGGCAGCAGGCAGATCTTCGACCCGACACCGAAGCCAGGTAACGACGGCCGCCCAAGGGCGACGGACGCGGTTCAACCGGCAATCCAGGTCATCGGCCAGCTACCTGCCTACACCTCCGCGCCGAGCGTGTTCTTGACACCGCACGCGATGCAGACGCTCGGATTGAAGGCGCTCCCGGCGGGCTGGCTGCTCCAGACCTCAACTCCGTTAACCGCAGCCCAGATCGACCTCGCCACGAAGGCTGCGGCCGGTGCGGGCCTGTACGTCGAGGAGCGCACACCGCAGAAATCCCTTGCGCCGTTACGGAATTGGTCGACCGCTGCGGGCATCCTGCTCGCGCTCGGCGTTCTCGGCATGACCGTCGGCCTCATCCGAAGCGAGACCGCAGGCGACCTGCGCACCCTTGCCGCGGCGGGAGCAAGCAGCAGCGTGCGCCGCACGTTGACGGCGGTGACGGCGGGCGCGCTTGCACTGCTAGGCGGGGTCGTCGGCACCGCCGGCGCTTACGCGGCGCTGCTTGCCTGGAACCGCAGCAACCTCACGCCGCTCGGCCGGGTGCCCATCGCGAACCTCGTCGTCATCATCGTGGGGTTGCCGGTCATCGCCGTCGTCACAGGTTGGCTGCTCGCCGGTCGAGAGCCGGTGGCGATTGCCAGGCAGCCGCTCGAATAGCCGCTCACGCGGATCCGAGTGAGTTTTTGATGCGTTCGCACGGGGAGGAGAGGTAGCTAGACAACCGAGAACGCGTCGCACCCGGAGCTGGCCGATGTCCCTGACTTCTGAGCGGGTTAACGCCCTGGATCGCCTCGACCAGAACGTGCCTTCGCGCTTTCTGTGGTCGCTGACTTTGCTAGCGACGCTGGGTGGCTTCCTGTTCGGATATGACACCTCCAACATCGGCTCGGCGCTGAAGTTCATTCCGTATCACCTCGGCTCGTTCGGCACCGGATATCTGGTGGCGGGAGCCTCGCTGGGCGCCGCGGCGGGAGCGTTATTGGCCGGCCCACTGACGGACCGTTTCGGCCGGCGGTCGTTGCTGATCGTCGACGCATTGATCTACGCGATCGGCGCCATCTTGTCTGCGGTGACCTGGCACGTCGCCGTGTTGATGACCGCGCGCACGCTCATCGGGCTGGCCATCGGCGCAGATTCGGCGATCGCGACCGCCTACATCGCCGAGTACGCGCCGGCGAAGCGACGCGGATCGCTGAGCATGCTGCAGCAGTGGATGATCACCGTGGGCATTTTGGTGTCGTACCTGGTCGCGCTGTTCATCTTGAAAGTCTGGCCAGAGGCCTCCGACGTCGACTGGCGGTGGTTCTTCGGGCTCGGCGCTATCCCCGCAATCATCGGGTTGATCTTGCGTTTCGAGATGCCCGAGTCGCCGCGCTGGCTGATCCGCAAGGGTCGTTACGAACAGGCCCAGCGCGTGTTCGCCAGACTCGACGTCGACGTCAGCGTTGACGACGTGCAGTACACGGCCGACCAGCTCGAGCAGGCTGACACGAAATCGGAGCGGGTCCGGTCGCGAGGCTGGACCAAAGGTGTGAAGCGGGCGCTCGTCGTGGTCTGCGTGTTCTTCATCTTCCAGCAGATCACCGGGATCAACGTTCCGCTCTACTACGGGCCTTCGCTGC
>JBOGEK010000484.1:0-3550 GCA_050743645.1 Acidothermaceae bacterium | reverse complement strand
CCGCTGCACCGTCGATCGTGCTCGACGGTGACCAGTTCAGGATTCGGCTCGATGTCGAGAAGCTCGCACCGGTCGGCGAGGTCGTCGAGGCCGACGTCGGGAGCCGCGGCAGTCTGCCGATCCAAGTCGAACTCGGTTCGATCGACGAGGCCGGCGTATCGGTGACGCTGACCGGGCGATTGGTCGGTTGCCCCTGTCAGCTGCGCGATCTGGTACTGAGTCCGGCTGTGACGTCCGGCCTCGGCGGCGGAACGCCCGTGAAGGGCACCGTCGTGCTCGCCGGCATCGACGTCCACCAAAACAATTCTTGGACGCCGCTTCAAGGCGTCACCAAAGCCAGTCAGTGGAGGAAAAACGCAAGCAGCGGCACCGATCAGCTGACATCGAGTTCGGCCGGGCTACAGTGGCCGTTCGCGTTTTCCGGCGCCAGCACGGCCACCCTCAGTGTCGCCGATTTCCCGTCGCCCATACCCGCGCTGGTGTCGTCGTCGGTCGCGGCCGGCAGTGGCGGGAATGCCGTGCAGGCTAACGGTCTTGACGGACAGGCCTTGCAGGTGATCCCGATCGGTTCCGCGACCACCATTCCTGGCTCGACCACAGCGGCGGCGGTCGTGAGTCGCAGCTTCGCCGAACGAGCGTCCGGCGGCTACCTCGGCGCGCTCGCCACCCAGCAGGTTTGGACGACGGCAAGCGCCGCATCACGCGTCGAGGCGGGCTTACGCAAAGCCGGCATCTCCATTTCGGGCGTTTCGAGTGCTGACACGCTGACCCGGTTACTCGATCGGCAGGGGCCGGGTCTTGCGAGCGTCGCGTTTCTCGCGAACGCGCTCGCGGCGGCCGTGCTCGCTGCTGCAGCCGCGATCATGGGTCTGGTCACCGCCGGGCGCCGACGTCGTTACGAGTACGCCGCGCTCGCCGCCACCGGCGCATCGCGTCGCACGCTGTTCGTGGGGCTGGTTGTCGAGCAGGCCGGTGTGCTGTTGTTCGGCGCGGTGACCGGAATAGCTGCAGGCTTGATCGCGGCACTCGTCGCCCTGCGGGGCGTGCCGGAATTCGTGGTGACACCACAGGAACTATCGCTGTCCTACGTTCCGGATTTCGGCGTGCTCGGTGGTGCAGTCGGCGCGGCCATCGTGCTGCTCCTGCTGGTCGCGGTCGTCGCGAGCTGGGTACTCGTCGCGGGTGTTCGAAGCGACCAACTGCGGGAGGCGCCGGCATGACAAACCCGCGCGACACCAAGGTCGCCGACGAAACCACGATGGTGCGGTGCGAGAACCTGGTGCACGTTTTCGGCACACCCGGCGCCGAAGTCGCGGCGTTGAGTGGCGTCGATTTCACTGTGCGCACAGGAGGAATGGTGGCGTTGCTCGGCCCTTCGGGCGCCGGCAAGTCGACGTTGCTCTGGCATCTCGCGGGCCTGCTTCGCCCGACCGCCGGCACAGTTGACGTGAACGGTCACCGGCTCGCCGGCATGTCGTCGTCCGGCCTGGCGTCGTTTCGATTGCGCGAAATCGGTGTCGTGCTGCAAAACGCGGGCCGCAACCTGCTGCCCTACCTCAGTGCCATCGACAACATGCGGCAGGTGCAGGCGCCGATAAGTCGGCCCGCAAAATCCAAGCGCAGCAGGGCCTTCGACCTGCTCGACGCCGTGGGGATCGCGTCGCTCGCGCATCGTCGCGCCGGCCGGCTTTCCGGTGGTGAGCAGCAGCGACTCGCGTTGGCGGTCGCGCTGGCCAACGATCCCGCGGTCCTGCTCGCCGACGAACCGACAAGCCAACTCGACCCGGTGTCGGCAAGTGCGGTCGTCGATTTGATCCGTGCGGCCAATACCGACCTCGGCACGACTGTCGTGGTGGTCACGCACGACGCAACGGTAGGCGCTGCGCTCGGCCGTACCGTGACGATCCGTGACGGCCGGATTGGGGCGGAGGGCCGTGCAGGCGAGGAATATCTAGTCGTCGGGCGGGACGGCACGGTGCAGATCCCGCCGGAGTTGCTCGACGTGTTGCCGCCCGGTTCGCTAGCGCGCGCGGTTCGCCACGAGCACGGTGTCGAGTTGCGGCGCGTCGACCTCGGTGGAGAGGGAATGCCGTCGTGACAACACTTTCCGCGAAAGGCCTGCGCTTTGAACGCGACGGCCGGATGATCCTCGACGGCATCGACTTCACCGTGAGTTCTGGAGAACGGCTGGCGGTGCTCGGGCCTTCAGGTTCGGGCAAGACAAGCCTGCTGACGATGCTCGCCGGACTCGCCGAGCCCAGCGGTGGCCAAATCCTGGTCGACGACGTTGTGCAAGAACCCGTCCCTCGTAAGGGTTTCGGGCTTGTGCTCCAGGGTTACGGCCTGGTGTCGTTGCTCACCGCGAGCGAGAACGTCGAGGCCGGGTTGCGCGCGGCCGGCCATGCACCGAGCACTGTGACGGCACTGGCCAAACAGGCGCTGCTCGGCGTCGGACTCGACGGTCACGAAGACGCATTGATCGAAGAGCTCTCCGGTGGTCAACAACAGCGAGTGGCAGTAGCTCGTGCGGTTGCGTTGCAACCCGACGTGCTACTGGCCGACGAACCGACCGCCGAACAAGACCCGGTGTTTCGCGCGCTAGTACTCTCGCGGTTGCTCGAGGTAGCCGATCGCGGCGGCGTTCTTGTGCTGGCCACCCACGACCCCGAGGTGGCACATCGGTGCACTCGCACCTTGCACATCAGGCCCGAATCCGAGTTACCCGACGTCGAACCGGCAGCCGCTGCCGACCCCCCGGCTGATCCCTCCACAGATCGCTCCGCCGAGCCCTCCGCCGACCCCTTCGCCGAACGGTTCGACGGGCGCCTCGACAGCTGACTCACTGACTCCCTAGGCGGCGCGTCGCAAACTTGCGAAAGAGCGTACGCCCGCGGGCTGCCGCGACTCGATGACAACATCAGCCGGACCCTCGCGCTTGGCGGCAAGCACCGCCGCGCCCATGAGAAGGACGACGACAGCCGTGCTTGGATCAGTCGCCTGGCCGCTGTAGAGCTCGCCGAACGACTGGCCGACGGCCCAAAACCCCAACGACAGTAAGGCACCAGCCCATATCGAGGCGGTTCGGATCCAGCCGCGTGCAAGCCCACTAATTCCAATCAAGAGCTGGATCGCCACCAGCCCGACGACAACGCCGATACCGAGTCCGTGCATGCCGCGCGCGACCTCGTGATCGATCGTCGCGAGCCAGCCAGGTGCGCCGTCCGCATTGCCGTCGACGGCTTGCGCCATCGCAGCCGCAGTGTTTTGGCCCGGCAACGCATTGAAAAGCGCCGAGACGATCCACAAAATGGCCCAGGCCATCGGTAACCAGGGAGCTACCGCAGCCGTGCGGACTGTCTTGCGATTGCGGCCTTGCACGACCTTCGGCCACAAGGCAACCGCGAGGACGATGTAAAGCAGCGCGGCTCCCGGAGCGCCCGTCAACATCAGTGCGTGGCCGGAGGCGATTCCGCCGAGCCCTTCACCGAAATACCAGATGCCGACGCCCCAACCGATCGAACCAGCGAGCGCGAGTCGCACGGTCGCGGGC
>JBOGEK010000483.1:0-5825 GCA_050743645.1 Acidothermaceae bacterium | reverse complement strand
GGCCGGCGCCGCCGGCCGTACAGTGGCGACCGTGAGCCGTAACCCGGGCGAAAGCGAGCGCCCGCTCTGGAGCCCGTCGCCGCAGCGGGCCGCTGATGCCGCGATGACCCGCTTTCGCGAGCGGGTCGCCGCGCGAAACGCAGTGCGGCTCGATGACTACGCGGCACTGCATCGGTTTTCCGTCGAGCGCCCTGGCGAGTTCTGGTCGGAACTTTGGGATTTCACCGGTGTCGTAGGAGACAAGGGTGCGCGACCCTTTGTCGGCGCGCCGCATATGCGCGACGCAACGTTCTTTCCGGACGGGTCGCTGAACGTCGTCGACACCCTGCTCCGTCGTGACGACACGACGCCCGCGTTGATTCTTGCGCGTGAAGACGGCGTGCGATCGGTTACCTCATGGCGTGAGTTGCGCGAGCAGGTTTTTGCTTTAGCTGCGGCACTTTCAGCGGCCGAAGTCAGCGAAGGCGACGTCGTCGCGGCCTGGTTGCCCAACATTCCGCAGGCTTATGTCACTGCGATGGCGGCGGCGACGATAGGCGCCATCTACACCTCGACCTCGCCCGACTTCGGTGCGGGCGGAGTGCTCGACCGTTTCAGCCAGGTCGAACCGAAGGTGCTCGTCGCCGCCGACGGATACGTCTACGGCGGCCGTTCACACGACTGCCTCGAACGGCTACGCGAGATCAGCGCCCAGCTGCCGAGTGTGCGCAGGGTTATCGTCGTCCAGTCGCTTGATGATAAGCCCGACTTTGCGGGACTCTCGCACGCCGTGCTGTGGCGGGATTTCCTGGCATCAACGTCCGCGGGCATCGCCCCGAAACGGCTGCCATTCGACGCACCGCTCTACGTGCTGTATTCGTCGGGTACCACAGGTGTGCCCAAGTGCATCGTGCATCGGGCGGGCGGGATTCTCCTCACCTTGCTGAAGGAACACCAGCTGCACTGCGACATCAGGCCCGACGACCTAGTCTTTTACTTCACCACGACGGGCTGGATGATGTGGAACTGGCTGGCTGGCGCGCTAGCGAGTCAGGCCACGATCGTCGTGTATGACGGCTCTCCTGTTCATCCGGGCCCGGCTGCGTTGTTCGATCTCGTCGACGAACTCGGCATCACGTTGTTCGGTACGTCAGCGAAGTTCATCGACACCGCGCGCCGGGCCGGCCTCCAACCGAGCAAGACCCACGACTTGAAGACGCTGCGCACGATCACATCCACCGGCTCACCCCTGACGCCCGAAAACTTCGACTACGTCTACGAAAATGTGAAGGACGACGTCCATCTCGCTTCGATCTCCGGCGGCACCGATATCTGTGGCTGTTTCGTGCTCGGCGACCCGACGCGGCCCGTCTACGCAGGCGAGATCCAAGCACCCGCGCTCGGCATGGCCGTCGACGTTTTCGACGAATCGGGCGACTCCGCGTCGGTTGGCGTCACCGGAGAACTCGTTTGCACGAAGCCGTTTCCCTCGATGCCGCTGCGATTTTGGGCCGATGACGATGGCACGCGCTACGAGGCCGCGTACTTCTCCGACTATCCCGGCGTCTGGCGACACGGCGACTGGTTGGCCCGTACCTCCCATGGCGGGTTCGTGATCACCGGTCGCTCTGATGCCACCCTCAACCCGGGCGGCGTGCGGATCGGCACCGCAGAGATCTACCGGCAGGTCGAGAAGCTCCCTGAGATCGCCGAGAGCGTCGTCATCGGCCAGGACGTCGACGGCGATGTCCGCGTCATCTTGTTCGTCAAGCTTGCCGACGGTATAACCCTGGACGACGAACTGCAGGCGCGGATCAAGTTGGCGATTCGCACGAACTGCTCGCCGCGGCACGTGCCGGCCCGCATCGTGGCGGTCGCCGACGTGCCGCGCACCCGAAGCGGCAAGCTTGTCGAACTCGCCGTTCGCGATACCGTCGCCGGCCGACCCGTGAAGAACACCGAGGCACTGGCCAACCCCGAATCATTGGCCCAATTCAAAGATCGCGCCGAGTTGCAGTAGGCGAGGTCGCCAGCGGTTGGAGATTCCGGGTTCGAGGTTCCGGTCGGTGCCGGGTGATCTCGGACACTCGGCGGGTAAGCAACCATAAGAAGTTGCTGAAAGGGGCGCGGGAAGCGCCCTCACGAGCCAACCGGTGGAACACCCCGGCGCGTCATGCGTTGTATAGGTAGGACGCAGTTATGACAACCGCGTGCAGCACCGACGAAGGAGCCCATCATCGCCACGAGCACACGAACCGCTTCCGCCCTCACCAGCAGTGAAGACGCGACGGTTCGCTCCACCATAACCGCCGAAGCGGCCGCCGGCGACCCCGTGCGGCCTGACGTCGACGTCCGTGATTCCGAGACCAACGAGCCGGCCGAAGCGGCCGAGGCGAGCGGGGTCAACGAGGCCGCCGGGTCGAACGGGTCGGCCGACGCTAGCCAACCCACTGACACCGCCGCCGAAGCTGCTGTCGATCAAGAGCCCGATCTCGACAGCGAAGAGCCGGGCGTCTCGGCCGATCCGGTACGCAACTATCTGAACGAGATCGGCCGCACGCCGCTGCTCGACGCGGCGCAAGAGGTCGATCTTTCCAAGCGCATTGAGGCCGGCGTCTACGCCGACGTGAAGTTGCGCGAGAAGCGGGTCACCCCGAAGTTGCGCCGCGAGCTTGAGCTGATCAAAGCTGACGGCGAGCGGGCGAAGGCCCACATGCTCGAAGCCAACCTCCGGCTGGTCGTCTCGGTCGCGAAGCGTTACTCCAACCGCGGTATGTCGTTCCTCGACGTCGTGCAGGAGGGCAATCTCGGGCTCATTCGTGCCGTCGAGAAGTTCGACTACATGAAGGGCTACAAGTTCTCGACGTACGCCATGTGGTGGATCAGGCAGGCGATCACCCGTGCGCTGGCCGACCAGGCCCGCACGATCCGGTTGCCCGTGCACGTGGTCGAGCAGCTGAACAAGCTCGGCCGCCTGCAGCGCGACCTGCACCAGCGCCTGGGCCGCGAGCCAACGCCCGAAGAGCTCGCCGTCGAACTCGACCGCACGCCCGAACAGATCGAGGAGATGCTGCGTAACGCGCGGCAGCCGGTCAGCCTCGACAACCCGGTCGGTGACGACGAAGACACCCGCCTTGGCGACCTCATCGAAGATGCCGAGGCACCGGGAGCGTCTGACGCGCTCGAATACCAGGCCATGATCGACACCGTGCACCGGGCGCTCGCCGGCCTTGAGCCGCGCGAATCGCGGGTGCTCGCGCTTCGATTCGGCTTGGTGGGCGGGCGCCCGCACACGCTCGACGAGATCGGCCGCGACGTCGGCCTCACCCGTGAGCGCATCAGGCAGATCGAGAAAGAGGCGTTGGCGAAGCTTCGCGAGGGCGACCGTCCGGACTCGCTGCTCGACTGGGCTAGCTGACCCGCCATCCCAGCTAACGTCACCCCAGCTGAGGCGTCGTCGGCGTCAACCCGCCGTCAACCCGCCGTCAACCCTGAGCACTGAGTCTGGTATCCAAAGGACCATGAGCCAACCGAGAGACACTTCCCCGACGGCCCCGGCGGCCCCGACGCCGCTCACCAGCGGAGCCGGTAGCAGGGCCGCCGTCGAGCCGCTGCCACCCGGTGGCCGCTCTGTGGTCGCCCCGCTGGAGGCGAAGGGCGCGCTGCCTGCCGTGCCAGGAACGCCTCCTGTCAGCACGCCTACGCCTGTTCCCGCTGACGAGCCCGGCGCGCACCTGCCGGGCGTGCAACTGGCCCAGCGTCCCCGGCGCCGCGGCGATAGCTTTGGCTGGCCTTCGAACGCCGCGCCGGGCAAACCCGAGGGCGAGGTCGACACCCGCCCGTAGGGGCCAGTCCTGGATACTGCGTGATCACCTGACTGCACTGACTGCTGCGCGAGGAGTTGCACACGATGGCTGACCAACCGGCCGACGACCTATCCGTGGCCGAACGGCTCGAGCACGTGCACGGCGGGCCGCTCGCCTGGAGCCTGGTGCTGGTCATCTGTGCCGGGTTTGTGGCGGGTGGGATCGGCTTGATCGAGGCCACCCCGTGGCTGTTCTACGTCGGTATCGGCGTCGTCGTCGTCGCCGCGATTATCGGCTGGGTTACCCATTCCCTGTCGGCAGCGACGACTTACGTCAAGCCCATCCGCGGCCACGAACTGTCGAACAGCTCCGAAAACGCTGCACATCACTGATCGCCAAATGGGCGTGAACGCGGTGCGGTTGCGCGCCGCCACCAGCCTCGGCCAGTTGGCCGGAGCCGCGTCGCGATCACTGGGTCGTGGCGACGGGTTCGTCATCGGAGGCCGGGTAGCGCTGGCGGTGTGCCCCGACGCATTCAAGCAGCTGGTCGGCAACCGCCGGGTGGTATTCGTGTCGGCCACGAATGGCAAGACGACGACCACGCGGTTGCTCGCGGCGGCTGTTGGCGCGGCCGGCCCGGTGCTCACCAACCACTCGGGGGCCAACATGCCGGCGGGGCTGGTAGCGGCATTGGCCCACCCACCCGCAGGCATGCCGTCGTCCGCGCCCGCCGTGCTCGAAGCTGACGAGACCTACCTGCCGAGCCTGCTCCCGGCGACCAGGAATTCGCTTCTCGTGCTCGGAAATCTCAGCCGTGATCAGCTCGATCGGGTAAGCGAAGTGGCGATGGTCGCACGGCGCTGGCGCAAGGTTTTTGCGGCTGTGCAGAGCAATTCGGGGCTCTCGGCGGTGGCGAACGCCGACGATCCACACGTCGTGTGGGCGGCGAACGTGATCTCCGACGTTACTTGGGTTTCG
Source organism: Acidothermaceae bacterium (assembly GCA_050743645.1). Lineage (GTDB taxonomy): Bacteria > Actinomycetota > Actinomycetes > Acidothermales > Acidothermaceae > JBOGEK01. The sequence goes on along the minus strand of JBOGEK010000483.1, from coordinate 1,062 downwards.
GTTGGCAACGCCTGGACCGCCGACTCCATTCTGTGCCCGTCGTGCGGTGCGATCCTGCACCGACTCGAGCGTGACTGGCATTGTGACTGCGGGTTTCGGCGTCCGCCAATCGCCTGGATCCTCGACGAGGGCGCGCTCGTGGCACCCGACGGCACCCGGCATGCACTGGTGCTTGCGTTGCCCGGGGTCGCTAACCAGGCGAACGCGGCGATGGCGATCGTCGCCGCCGACGTGCTCGGAGTGCCTGCTACCAAAGCGATTCCGGCCCTTCGGTCGGTCGGCTCGGTAGGCGGCCGCTACCAAACAGTGCAGTTGGCCGGACGACGGGTGCGGTTGCTGCTCGGCAAGAATCCCGCTGGCTGGGCCGAAATGTTCGGCATGCTTTCTCCCGCGCCCGCACCGGTGGTGATCGCGATCAATGCGCGGGCCGCTGACGGCAAGGACCCGTCCTGGCTGTGGGACGTTCCATTCGAGAAACTCGCCGACCGGTTCGTGATCGCGACGGGAGAGCGGCGTCACGACCTCGCCGTCCGGCTGCTCTACGCGGGCGTCGAGCACGCGACCGTAGAAGATCCGTGGGTTTCGATGCCTGCGGCGGCGGGCGGCGCCGGTACAGGCGGCGAGCCGGCACTCGATGCCGTCGGCACCTACACCGCGTTTCGCGAATTGCTTCGTCGCGGGGGAGGTGCGCGCGATGCGGGCTGAGTCTGCGCTTCGGGTCGTCTCGATCTATCCGACGCTGCTCGGAACCTACGGTGACGGTGGAAATCTGCGCGTTCTGGCGCAACGCGCACGGGCACGTGGTTACGACGTCGAAGCCATCGAGTTGGACGCCGGGGAGCCGGTTCCGGCAACCGCCGACCTTTACCTACTCGGTGGCGGCGAGGACGACGCGCAGGTAGCCGCGGCTCGTACGCTGCGACGCGACGATGGGTTCCGTTCGGCGGTGTCAGCCGGCGCTGTCGTGTTCGCCGTGTGTGCCGGATATCAATTGCTGGGCGAACAATTCCCTGGCGCTGAGGGGGTTCTCGAACCGGGGCTGGCGTTGCTCGACGTCAGCAC
>JBOGEK010000482.1:0-5377 GCA_050743645.1 Acidothermaceae bacterium | reverse complement strand
AGCCGCACCGGCGCGTCGGTGGCTTAGTACAGGTCCGCCACGACGAGTCCTTGTTCGGCGCCGTTTACCTGGTGATTTGGAGTAGCGTCGCTGAGCTCGAGACCGTCTTCGACACCCATCAGCCGGTAGCCTGACAGGTTGGTAGACCAGTACTGGTGGTTTTTCGTGCAACCTATTGTGCTCGAGTTCGCATCGCGAATGGCGTTCAGGAGATTAGTCGACGTGATCGCCATAGTGAATAGGGTGCCGCGGGTGAGCGTCTTCGACGTCGCAGTCGACGCAGAGCCGGGCTGCGTTGTCATATAAGTGTGATCTGTTCCGTACTTGTTAACGGGCAAAGCGATGGGCTTCTCGCCTGACAGGTTCATGCACGCCATATCGTGGGCATCTGGAACCTTCTTGCCCCAGTCCCATTTGTCGCCGCAGACTTCGAGTGTATTGCCTTGTCCTGCCGTATCGACCAGGTCGGCGCAGACGTAACCCCACGCCTGGGTAGTCGAATTGGTTGACACGCCGAACTGGGTACGCACATATAGTTGTGCGTTCGCGCCACCGAACTGCGATGACCACGGGTATGCTCCGATGCTTTGCAGCGACGCGAAATGTTGGGCGCCCGGGGCAGGGTAATCCTTGCCGGGATTGGAGTTATCGGTAACGTTGTTCTTCACGTTGGTACCCCACAGTGCGCCTTTTGCGTAGCAGTAGGACTGACTACTCGACTCGCCCCAGTAATAATCACTCGGAGCGTCGAGGTACGTACTGAAAGTCTGAGGATATGAGTTGCAGTAATCGCCACTCTGACTCGCGTGGCCGTCGACGTCTGCGAACGCCCCGCCGTAGAAACCTCTGCCGATGTAAGTAGTGCGCCCATTCGACGTGGGGAAGTAATTCGCGCCAGGGGTTACGCACTGAGGCGACCACGGTGCCGAAGGTCCGGCTGTGGTGCTCCAGCAATCCTGGTTGTTATTTGACTCCCACCAATACCAGGCGCTCTGGGCATGCGCCGCAGTAGCCGACCCGAAGGTGGCAAAAAACAGGGCGCCGACGACGGCGATTCTTGTTAATGCACGAAAGATGGTTTTCATCAACTACGCCTCCCGTATGTTCGGCACGCCCCCGTGGCATGCCGAAGGTACGCAGCGTATCGTGCGATTGCTGCTTTTAACGTAAAGGGGTGCCTCAGCCGAGGATTTCCACCCGGTCGACGTTGACCCACACGTAACGCGACCTCGCGTTGCTCTCACCCAGCACCGTGAGATTGAAGGTGTGCTCGCCGCGCGGGAGCGACGGGCTTTCCCAGTTGAGCAGCCCGTGCACTCTGGCCTCGGCGTACTGGTCGATGACGGTTTCCGGACCACCGTCGACACTGATCGTCGCCATGCCGTGGTTGGGTGCGTTGACGCCGAAAAACTTGATTCGCGTGCCGATGAAACGCATCATCGCGGTATCGCCTGGCATGCTCGAATGCGAGTTGGTGCCGTCGGCTTCGACGTTGGCGGCGGCGTGGCCCCAGCGGCCTTCGTAGTTGAACTGGTGCAGTCCTGCTCCGGTGACGTAGTTCTGCACGGTGGTCACGCCGTCGACCGTCAACGTGCCTTGCTCGAGCCGCTTCCGCTCCGCCTCCTCCGACGACGCGGCCGCGGCCGTTTCGGCCGGCACGAATCTGAACCCCTCGAGCACGGCTTTGAGCGCGTGTTCGGCGCCGGCGACTTCTGCCGCGACGGTGCGCGCCTGCGCGCCTGCGTAGGCGGTGATCCGCACGGCATCGGTGAGTGCCTTGACGTTCGCGGCCAACTCCGTGGCCCGGTAAGCCGCCGCGGCCGAGCTGTCACCGATCGACTCGGTGACGGCGGTTTGCTGCACCACGGCGGCAGCGATCGCCGACTGGCTGGCGTTCACCTGGTCGATCGTGGTGGTGATTTCGGTGATAGCGGTCGACGCGCGTTGCGAGCCGCCGTCGATGTCTTGCATGGTCGCAATGACGTCGTCGGTTGCATGTGCGGTTGCTTCGGCGAGTTGCTTTACCTCGGTCGCGACGACAGCGAACCCGCGGCCGTGCTCACCCGCCCGCGCTGCCTCGATCGTCGCGTTCAGCGCCAGCAGATGCGTCTGCGACGCGATGCTCAAGATGAGCTTCACGACCGACTCGACCTGCTTCGACGCCGTGCGCAACTCCTCGAAAGTGCGGCTGGCCGCGCTCGCCTGGCGCGTTCCGTACGCCGCGACGGACGACGCCTGAGACGCATGGTCGGCGACATCTTTGATGGTCGTGGCGGTTTCTTCCGCCCCCGAGGCGATGATCATGATGCGTTCTGACACTTCGGCGGCCGATGCGGCCGCAGCGCGGACGTCTTTCACCGTCGTCTCAGAGGTCGAACTCATCGCCCACGCGACCTCGTTCATCTCTTGCCACTGCTTCGATAGCACTTCGACGACGTTGTGGTTCTCGGTGAGCAGCGTACGCAAACGGTCGGTGAGTTCGGCTATAGCTTCCGCCATGGCGGCTGCGGTTTCAGAATTCGTGGCGGGTAGTTGTCCCGTGAGATCGCCACCCGAAATCGCCTGCAAAGTGCCTGCCAATAAACGAAATTCTGCAGCTTCCTGGCGACGAATCGCTGATCCGATCGCGACAACGATGGCCGCGATTACGGCGGTGATGCTGATCGCTACGGGAGCGCTCGCGGTCATGGCGACAACCGCAGCGGCCACGATGCCGGCCACGGCGATTGCACTTTCTGCGAGGCGCGTGGAGATGTTGCGCGCTCTACTATTCGCTCTCACACCTGACTCCAGCACGAACCGCGGGTACTTGACGAGGCGCACCTAATCCAGACTGCACCTATCGACGTGGGCCTGATGAGGGAGTATCGGCGTTTGCCGATGAGGCATAAGTCGCCGTCAGCGTCTATTTTTTCGGGTGGCCGAAACTTTCAAAATGACGCTTCATCGCCGTCCGAAATATTGCGTGGGTTAAGAATTGTGCTTAGCGGCTTGCGTATGTGCGGTCAATTCGCAGCCGCAAGACGAGCCGCTTGTCGTCGACCATGGCTCGGCGGTAGTCGTCCCAGTCGGGGTGGTCGCCTCGAATGTCTCGATACAGGTCGACCAGTTCTTCGACAGCCGCGTCGTGGCGGTCGGCGGCGACCGCGCTCAGTTCGGCGGTGCCTTCGGCCACGACCCAGTTCCAGCCGTCAGCGGTGGCAACGTGCAGGCTTACCCGAGGATCGCGGTGCGCGTTGCGTACCTTTGCCCGGCCGTCGGTCACCGAAATTCGCACCATCGACTCTGCCGGGTAGTAGTGGAAGTTGATGCTCGACAACTGCGGGCGGCCGTCGAGTTTGATGGTGGCCAGCACGCCGAGGTCTCGCTCGACGAGCAGTTGTTCGTGTGCTGGAGTGATCGCCATCGTGAGCACCTCTCAGGCGGTACGGGAGCCGCGACCACGGTCGACTTCAGCCACGTCGTCGAGTCGCGGCTCGGTCCCGGGACCTGTGGTAGCGGTAATCCCGGCGCTCTTTCGGGTTCGACGACCTAACGACCGCAACTCGGCGTCGAGAACGTCGCTGTCGTCAGCGCGTTCTGCGTTCGCCATCGCTAACAGCGGGAGCTTCAACAGCGCGGTGGTCGTACGGGCGACACCTTGAGCGGCGTGCAGCCGGCGCACGGTCATGTGCAGAAGCCGCCATGCAACGGCAAAAAGCACAGCAGCCAAAGGCAATTCAAGCAACGCGGCGGTGGCGATTGCCACCCCGACATCTGCGCCGCCGCTGGCCGTCGTGACGTCGAACCACGCATCGCAGATCAGCAACGTGCCGCTGGTGAACGCGGCGAGGATCATGACTTGACGCCGTCGCCAGGCGCACCAACCTGTTGCCGCGAGCGAGAGCAGCAACAAGACGTCGAAGCCCACCCACGTCAGGGTCCAGTGGCCCGCGACGTAGCGATGCGGCAGGGTCAGCGCTAGGACGACGATCCACGGGATGAGACCGACGGACGCGAGGGTCATCAAGGTGGCAAACGTCCGCCGCCGACGATCCGCGACGACCGTCTGAGGGAGTTCACCAGCGGTGGGTGCGCCGTCGTCCAGCGAAGCCAGCATGCGGCCCAGTGCTGCCCGCTCGTCGCAGGAGAGTTGGCGCAGGGCATCTTCACTGATCACTCGTCGACAGTAACTCGCATGGACGACCTCGCGTCGGAAGTTATTGCCCAGGGTGCCGGCCGGCCAGCCGTTCGCGGCCTACTTGCGGCCGGGGTCGGGTGCGGCGGTGCTTTCGCGGACGACGAGTTGCGTCGCGAGTTCGAACCGCATCGTCTCGATCTCCTCGCCGCGGACGATGCGCAGCACGGTACGAGCAGCAAGCATGCCCATCTCCGACAGCGGCTGCCGCACCGTGGTGAGCGGCGGCGAGGCCCAGCGGGCTTCGGGCAGGTCGTCGAAACCGACGATGCTGAGGTCGGTGGGCACCCGCAGGCCGTGCTGGCGAGCGGCTTCGTAGACACCGAACGCCATCTGGTCGCTCGAGGCGAAGATCGCCGTTGGCGGGTGGTCGAGTGCGAGCAACTTGTTCGCGCCGGCGAATCCCGACTCGTGGTAGAAGTCACCCTGGTAGACAAGGTCGTCGTCGGTGTGGATCCCGGCAGCGTCGAGGCCGGTGCGGTAGCCGTCGAGGCGCGCCCGGCTGCACTGCAGGCGCGGTGGCCCACTGATCACGCCGATCCGACGATGGCCGAGCCCGACGAGATGCTCGGTGGCGCTCAGACCCCCGGCCCAGTTCGTGGCGCCGATGGTGGGCAGGTCGACCGAGGGCACGCCTGCGGGATCGACGACGACCGTCGGAAGGTGACGGCGCAGTTCGGCCTGCAGCCTCGGGTTGAGATGTGACGTGACCAAGATGACGCCGTCGGAGGCGCGGGCTTGCACGTTTTGCCACCAGCGACGCTCCGACATCGCCTGGCTGTGTACCGCCGAGACGACGACACCGACTCCGACGTCGTGCGCCACGTCTTCGACGCCCCGGATGATTTCGACCGCCCATGGGCTGTCGAGGTCGTTAAACACCAGGTCGATCAGGCTCGCCTGCCCGCCGCGAGGGGTGCCCCGGCGACGATATTCGTGGCGCTGCAGCAACTCTTCGATGCGGTTGCGAGTTTCGGGCGCGACGTCCATGCGGCCGTTCAGAACGCGCGAAACCGTCGGCACGGACACGCCGGCCTCTTCGGCGATGTCCGCGATCGTCACGCGACGACGATCGCCGGTGCTCACGGCAACTCCCCTTCGGCCTCGGCAAAGACAGCGGGCTCGGCAGAAACAGCGGGCTCGATCGTCACAGGATACGCAGTTGCCATCAGCAATCGGTCCGATCGCTAGTGATTGGGC
>JBOGEK010000481.1:0-2110 GCA_050743645.1 Acidothermaceae bacterium | reverse complement strand
TATAACGACTGGGTCGCAAACTTCATGAAGATCCAGGCGCGGCGGGAGGCAGTCGTGCTGTGACGCCGATAAAACGCCAGTACTCCATCTTGAAGTTCTCGATTGGGATTCTTGCCGCCCTTTTTTTCCCCCGCGAGTGGTTTTCGACGATCGTGAGTCGTTGGAGTCGGCCGTCGAACGGCTCGACAACGAGCATTTGACGGGCGCACCGGTTGTCGACGAGCGCGGCGCCTTCGTCGGCGTCGTGCGCAGACGATCCATGCCGGACGACGGGGGCGACGAAGGATCGGCGAGCGTCGGCCGGTTCGCCGACCCCGCCGCACCGACCACGACGTCCGGTGAACATCTTGACTCGGCCTTGGAATCGCTGCTTCTCGCTCGGGCGAACTGGATTCCGGTACTCGACGACAGTCGACGCGCTGTCGGCATCATCACCATCTCGGCCGTGGTGAATGGTTACCGCCGCGGACTCGGCATGCACCTGCGGCGGGTGACCGAAATCGCGCCGAATACCGTGGTGATCGACAGAGCAGTAGCACCCGGGTCGGCGCTTGCCGACGTCGCACTGCGTGACGCGAACCTGCCGCCAGGCACGATCGTGATGACCCTTCAACGCGGCAACGAGCTCATTTTGTGTCGCGGTGACACGGTGCTTCGGGTCGGTGACCAGGTCGGCATCCTCAGCCATTCCGACGACGCCGATTTTGTTACGGGGCTGCTGCAAGCGCCATCGTCGTAACACTGCACCTCGGTTCGTGCGGCTCTTGAGGTACCCGGTAAGCCGCCTTAAGCCCTGGAACGCGTTTGGCCGCGGTGGAATCGCATCGTTCGATCTGGCGACCCTGATGCGTACGTGCGGCGCGTACTGGTGAACGCGCACTTGAAAGCCGGACGACGGCGGTGGTGCGGGGAGTTGTCCTTCGCCGAGGTTCCCGAACGCCCGGGTCATGACGAGGCGCACCGGCCATAACGCACGCAACTCCCGCGACCCAGACTTTTCCGCCGCATGGCGAAGAATTGTCTGTGGTCGCGGGAGCGCGGTGACCGACTAGCGCCGCGCGGCTAGCCTGTCCGTCTCAGTTGCCGTCGTGCCGGACGGTTCGACTTTTACCGTTGTCGTCAACGTGCCGCTGGCGTGTGAACTGATGGTGCCGAGTATCGCGAGCGACCGGTGCTGACGAGGACGCAGCGCGAACAGCAGCCGGCAGGTGACGACGTGTCCGTTCGCTCTGCAGCTTCATTGGCCGAAGTCGGGCAGAATCAGCGCGCCGTCATCGGTCAGCGCGAATCCTGGGTTGTGGGCGATCTCCCATAAGTGGCCGTCGGGATCGGCGAAGTAGCCGGCGTAACCGCCGTAGAACGTTTCGGCCGCCGGCTTGGTGATGGTGGCGCCCGCCGATCGCGCGTCGTCGAGGATCGCGTCGACCTCTTCGCGAGTTCTTGCGTTGTAGGCGAGCGTGATGCCGCCGAAGCCGCTTTTTGCGTCGTCGGCGACACCGGCGTCAGCGGCGAGCTTCGCGCGCGACCACAGGACGACGGCGCTGCCGCCGGCCTGCACGAAGTAGGTTTCTTCGACCTCGGTGCCATGCCAGCCGAGTGATTCGTAGAACGCTCGCGACCGCGAAAGGTCGGCCACTCCGAGGGTGATCAGGCTGACTCTTGGTTCCATAGTCGCAACAGTAGCGACGTAGAGCTCGGGGTCGACCCGATTATCAGGCAGCACCTGCGGGCTGCCGGATCGCCGCGTTCAGCCGGTTCCAGACATTGATCGACGCGATACAAACCAACAGCGCGGCCAGTTCCTTCTCGTCGTAGTGCTCGGCAGCGTCGTCCCATACGGCGTCAGGAACGGCGTCGGGCTGGTCGGCGATACGGGTTACGTATTCTGCGAGGGCCAACGCTGCGCGTTCGGCGTCGCTGAAGTGCTGCGACTCGCGCCAGGCGCCAACGGCCCAGATCCGCTCGTCTTTTTCACCGCCGTCCTTGAGCTCTCGCGCATGCATCTCGACACAATGGCTGCAGCCGTTGATCTGGCTCACCCGCAGCTGGATGAGCTGGTGCGACGTGTGGGGCACGCCGCCCACCTGCGCGGCTTTGCTGAGTGCGAGCA
>JBOGEK010000480.1:0-5609 GCA_050743645.1 Acidothermaceae bacterium | reverse complement strand
ATGGAGCGCTACTACCAGATCGCGCGTTGCTTCCGCGATGAAGACTTTCGCGCCGACCGGCAACCCGAGTTCACTCAGCTCGACGTCGAGATGAGCTTCGTCGACCAAGACGACATCATCGCGCTCGCTGAAGACGTGATTTCTTCGCTGTGGCGCGAAATTCACGGCTACGACGTGGCGTTGCCGATCCCGCGCATGACCTACGCCGAGGCGATGACCCGCTACGGCTCCGACAAGCCCGACCTGCGGTTCGGCCACGAGCTTGTCGACGTCACGGATTTCTTTACACAGACGCCGTTTCGGGTGTTCCAAGCGCCCTACGTCGGTGCCGTCGTCATGCCGGGCGGTGCGTCGCAGACCCGGCGCGAGTTGGACTCCTGGACCGACTGGGCAAAGTCACGCGGTGCTCGCGGCCTCGCGTACATCTTGGTCGACGAGGACGGCGAACTTGGCGGCCCGACGGCCAAGAACCTCGCCGAGCACGAACGGGCCGGCATCGTCGAACGTGTCGGTGCGAAGCCGGGCGACGCGGTTTTCTTTGCTGCAGGCGAATTCACGGCGTCGGTGAGTTTGCTCGGTGCGGCGCGGCTCGAGATCGGCCGCCGGTGTGGGCTCATCGACGAATCCCGTTGGGAGTTCCTCTGGGTGGTCGACGCCCCGATGTTCGAACCCGACAGCGAGGGCGGCTGGACCGCCGTCCACCATCCGTTTACTTCGCCGAAGCCCGAATACGCCGACTCGTTTCATGAGCGCCCGGGTGAGGCTTTGGCCTACGCCTACGACATCGTGCTCAACGGCAACGAGATCGGCGGCGGCTCGGTGCGTATCCACCGAGCCGAGATGCAGCAGCGGGTGTTCGACGTCATTGGGCTCACCGAGGCCGAAGCCGAGTCGAAGTTCGGCTTCTTGCTGGAGGCGTTCCAGTACGGCCCGCCGCCGCACGGCGGCATCGCGCTCGGGCTCGACCGGCTGGCGGCGCTGCTGTCGCGCGTCGAGTCGATCCGCGAAGTGATCGCGTTCCCGAAGACGGCATCGGGCGGCGACCCGCTGACCGGCGCGCCAACGCCGATCACGGGCGCGCAGCGCAAGGAAGCCGGCATCGATGCGGTTGTCGGTGCGGCGGCTGGTGCGTCACCGCGCACCGACGACCCGGGTCTGACGGCGCACTCGTAGCCGTCAGCCCTCGCTTCGTGGCGCCGTTGTCGGCGAGCTGCGCAGAATCGCTGTTTCGAGCGTCCCGCCCACGCACTGGCGCACGCTAATTCGACTGCTTTGCATCCTGGTAAGCGTCCAGCGGAGCAGTCGGAACGATCCGACAGAATCTCGTTCACGCGTCCGCTCGCGTCGGGCACGCCAAGGCGCTGCTGGCGGCGGGCGGCGGGGCGCCGCACTAGTGTCGTGCCGTGGCTACCCTTTTCGACGAGGCGACGGACGACGCCAGGCGCGCCGTCGCGCCGCTCGCCGTGCGCATGCGGCCGCGCACGCTCGACGAAATCGTTGGCCAACAACACCTGCTCGGCCCGGGCACGCCCCTTCGCCGGATGGTCGAAGCGCCGCAGACGGCCGTCAGCTCAATCTTCTTGTGGGGACCGCCCGGCACCGGCAAGACGACGCTCGCCTACGTGGTTAGCCAGGCCACTGACAAGCGGTTCGTCGAATTGTCGGCGGTGAGCGCCGGTGTCAAAGAGGTGCGCGAGGTGCTCGAAGAGAGCCGTCGGCAGCTGGGCATGAACGGCCGGCAGACCGTGCTGTTCATCGACGAAGTTCACCGCTTCTCGAAGACGCAGCAGGATGCGTTGCTACCTGCCGTCGAGAACCGGCTCGTCACGTTGATCGCCGCTACCACCGAAAACCCTTATTTCTCAGTCATTTCTCCGCTGCTATCGCGTTCGCTCCTACTCACGCTGCAGCCACTCACCGACGACGACGTGCGCGCGGTCATTCGCCGGGCGCTCGCCGACGAGCGTGGCCTCGCCGCCAAGTACACCCTCGAAGGTGCCGCCGAGGACCAGCTGATCCGGCTGGCCGGCGGCGACGCTCGGCGTTCGCTCACCTACCTGGAGGCGGCGGCTGGCGGAGTGGCGTCCGACAACATCATCACGATCGACGTGCTGGCGACCGCCGTCGATCGTGCGGCGGTGCGCTACGACCGCGACGGCGACCAGCACTACGACGTCGCGAGCGCCTTCATCAAGTCACTTCGCGGCAGCGACGTCGACGCCGCACTGCATTACCTGGCGCGCATGATCGAGGCGGGCGAAGACCCGCGGTTCATCGCCCGCCGGCTGGTGATCTTGGCCAGCGAAGACATCGGCCTCGCCGATCCCACCGCGCTCACCACGGCTGTCGCTGCACACCAAGCGGTGGCGTTCATCGGCTTCCCCGAAGCGAGCCTTACCCTGGCGCACGCCGTGATCGCGCTGGCCACGGCACCGAAGTCGAACGCCGTCACCACGGCGATCGGCGCCGCGATGGCCGACGTGCGGGCGGGCCTCGCGGGTCCGGTGCCCAGCCATCTGCGTGATTCGCACTACGCGGGCGCGAAGAAACTCGCCCACGGCAGGGGATACGTCTACCCGCACGACCTGCCGGCCGGTATCGCCGCACAGCAGTACGCGCCTGACGCCATCGTCGGACGCGAGTACTACCAGCCGAGCCAGCATGGCGCCGAACGGATCGCCGCCGAGCGGCTGGCCCGAATCCGCGCGGCGTTGCGCGGCGAACCGGAATCGGACAGCTAACTGGCCGACCCGATATCCTCGGGCGACTGGTAGACGGCTGCGGTGTTGGAGCCCCGCGAACGTCTACCAACCTCGGGTCGGCACAAGACGCAGCGGTCGACATAAGCGGCAGAAAGTGAGCGGCACATGTCCGTCGGAGACGTTGCGGGCCTCATCGCGGCCATCGCGTTCGTGCTGCTCGTCGGCCTGCTGGCGATCCCGCTGCTCAAGCTCGGCAAGGTACTCGACGAGGCCCGCCGACTGGTCGGATCAGTCACCGACGAGACCGTGCCGCTGATCAACGGTGTCACCGAGACGATCGGCCTCACCAACCATCAGCTCGAGCGGGTCGACGCGATCACCTCGAACGTGCAGCAGGTCACCACCAATGTTTCGGCGCTCGCGTCGCTGTTCGCGGCAACCCTCGGCGGACCCGTCGTGAAGGTTGCCGCCTTCAGTTACGGCGTGCGCCGCGCGTTCACGGGGCGCCGCCGCGAAGACGTCGAGCGCCGCGTCAAGGACCAGCTCAAAGCAGACAAGAAGGCCGGACGACGGGAGAGCCGCCACAGCCGCACGGCTGCTGCCGTTTCCGACGCGGCCGTGACTTCGGGCGAGAAGGGCAGCGCGGCGTGAAACGGCTGTTCTATCTGGCGGCGGGTGCGGGTGTCGGCGTCGCCGTCGTCCGCAAAGTCACCAAGGCGGCGAACAAGTTCACGCCGTCCGGCATCGCGGGCTCGGCGAGCGAGTCGGTGTCCGGCGTGCTCGGCTCGCTGCGCGGGTTCGTCGACGAGATCCGGATCAGCATGGCCGAGCGCGAGATCGAACTGCATGACGCGCTGATCGGCGACCAACCTGATCATCGCCCGCAGACCCCGAAAGGGAGCCGTCGCTAGATGCAATCCGCTGAGATCGCGCGCCGCTGGCTCGAGTTTTTCGAAAAGCGCGGCCACACCGTGGTGCCGTCGGCCCCGCTGATCGCGGACGATCCCGAAGTGCTGTTCGTGATCGCCGGCATGCAGCCCTTCAAGCCGTACTTCCGTGGCGACTTGAAAGCGCCGTGGCAGCGGGCCACCAGCGTGCAGAAGGTCGTGCGCACACCCGACATCGACGAGGTCGGCAAGACCACCCGGCACGCCACGTTCTTCCAGATGTGCGGCAACTTCAGCTTCGGCGACTACTTCAAAGAGACCGCGATCCCGCTCGCCTGGGAGCTGCTCACATCGAGCGTCGAGGCCGGTGGTTACGGCTTCGACCCGCAAAAGCTGTGGGTGACCGTCTATTTGGACGACGACGAGGCCGCCTCGATCTGGCGCGACGTCGTCGGCGTGCCAGACGAGCGCATCCAACGGCGCGGCATGGCCGACAACTTCTGGTCGATGGGGATTCCGGGGCCGTGCGGCCCGTGCAGCGAGATCTACTACGACCGCGGCGAGTCGTTCGGCGTGGGCGGTGGCCCGGTCGCTAACGAAGAGCGCTACCTCGAGGTGTGGAACCTCGTCTTCATGCAGTTCGAGCGCGGTGCAGGGGGCGGTAAGGAAGATTTTCCGATCCTCGGCGACCTGCCCGCCAAGAACATCGACACTGGCATGGGCCTCGAGCGCATGGCCGCGATCCTCCAGGGCGTCGACAACCTCTACGAGATCGACACCACCCGGCCGATCCTCGATCGGGCCGCCGAGCTCAGCCGTCAGCGGTACGGCGCCGATCACGAGTCCGACGTGCGGCTTCGCGTCGTCGCCGACCACTCGCGGGCTGCGACCATGCTGATCAGCGACGGCGTCACGCCGGCGAATGAAGAGCGCGGTTACGTGTTGCGCCGCCTGTTGCGTCGCATCGTGCGCAACATGCGGTTGCTCGGCGCGCACGGCCCGACCCTGCACGATCTCGTCTCCACCACGATCGAGTTAATGTCGCCGCAATACCCCGATCTCACTCGCCAGTCCGAGCGCATCCTGGCCGTCGCCGTCGGTGAAGAAACCTCCTTCTTCGCCACCTTGCAGTCGGGCACGACGCGGTTCGAGGCAGCCGCATTGAGGACAGTCCAGCTCCCGACACAGCCGCCTGCTGTTGGGGTCGGATGGGCCGTCCCGGGCAAACTGGAACTGACGCCGACTATCTCCGGCGAAGACGCGTTCGCGTTGCACGACACGCATGGGTTTCCGATCGACCTCACGCTCGAAATGGCGGCCGAGCACGGGCTTCAGGTCGACGAAGCGGGCTTCCGGCGTCTGATGAGTGAGCAGCGCGAGCGTGCGAAGGCCGACGCCAAGAAGAAGAAGACCGGCGGGGTCGATGTTTCTGCCTACCGCGCGGTACTTGACGGGATCGGCGCGGCGGTCACGTTCACCGGCTACGAGCAGGTATCCGGCGAAGCGACCGTGCGAGGCCTGCTGGTCGGGGGGACGACGGCCGGCGCCGCGCACGCCGGTGACACCGTCGAGATCGTGCTCGACCGCACGCCCTTCTACGCCGAGGGGGGTGGTCAGCTCGCCGACCACGGCATCATCACGCTGGCAAACGGCGCCCGGGTCGAAGTCGACGACGTCCAGCAGCCGTTGCCAGGCCTGATCGTGCACAAGGCGCGGGTGCTCGACGGCGAGCTCATCGTCGGCGAAGCCGCCCACGCCGAGATCGATCTGCAGCGGCGACTGGCCATCTCGCGGGCGCACACCGCCACCCACATGGTGCACAAGGCGTTTCGCGAAGCGCTAGGCGAGACGGCCACTCAGGCGGGTTCTGAGAACGCGCCGGGGCGATTCCGATTCGACTTCGCCAACCCGGCGGCAGTTCCGTCGTCCGTCTTGGCCGATGTCGAGGCCCGGGTCAATGCGGTGCTGGTCGACGACCTTGCGGTGACCGCCGAGGTCATGTCGCAAGCCGACGCTGTGG
>JBOGEK010000479.1:0-3963 GCA_050743645.1 Acidothermaceae bacterium | reverse complement strand
CCGCTTTCGCTAACGCGTTGGCGGTCGCCCTGGCGAATGCTTTGAAGTTTGAGGCGATTCGGGAAGAGGCGTACCGACGAATCCGTGCGGCATACGTCGACCCGGTTACTGGCGTCGGCAACTTGATGATGCTTGAAGAGGAGTCGCGAGCGGCCTTGGCGGCGGCCGGCGACGGGAACCTCGTCGCAGTATCGGTGATTGGGCTGAACCGGTTCGCGGAAGTCAATGACCTGCTCGGTGCCCATGCCGCCGACCAAATGCTGCGTGCAGTTGCGACGCGGCTAGGCAGCGTCGTCCGGCGTTGCGATGTCGTTGCACGTCTGCACGGCGCGGAGTATGTGCTGCTTTTCCGTGAGCTGGCGAGCGAAGCTGCAGCCGAAGCCCAGGCCGAGCTTGCGGTGCGATCGTTGGGTACGGCGATCACCGCCGACGGTCTCGACCTTACTGTCGACGCGCACACCGGAGTCGCCTGCGCGCCGTCCGACGGCATAGAGCTCGACGATCTCGTGCGTCGCGCTCGGCTCGCAATGTACAAAGCCCGCGCCGAGGACGTTCCGGTGTTTCGATACCGTCCTGAACTGGAACCGCCTGCGATTGCTCAGGTGGAGCTGGTGCGCGATCTTCGCGATGCGTTGAGTGAGCGTCAGCTCATTTTGCATTTCCAGCCAAAGTTCGATCTCAAAAGCGGACTGCCGATTGCGGCCGAGGCATTGGTGCGCTGGCAACATCCGGTTCGCGGCCTGATCCCGCCTGTCGAGTTCATCCCGCTGCTCGAGCGTTGCGGTCTGGTCGGCGACCTCACGCGGTACGTCCTCGAAGGCTCGATCGAAGAATGCGCCGAATGGCAGCGCATGGGATTGCCGCTCTCGGTTGCGGTAAACCTTTCCGCGCGCAACCTGCTCGACGAGGATCTACCGCGCTTCGTTCTCGAATGCCTTGCTCGAAACAACCTGCCTACCGATCGGCTGATCTGCGAAATCACTGAAACTGCAGTGTTTTCTCGCAGCCCGATCGCCGCGTCGGTTCTCGACCAACTGCGAGCCGCTGGTGTCGGGCTGTCACTCGACGACTTCTGCACCGGCTATTCGTCCCTGAGTTTGCTGCGCGAGCGCACGATCGACGAAATCAAAATCGACCGATCGTTCGTCAACGACCTCGGTGTCGAATCACGGTCGACGCAAATCGTCACCACGCTTATCGAACTTGCGCACCGCTGCGACATCATCGTCACCGCCGAAGGCATCGAGACAAAAGAGCAGCAGGAACTGCTCACGGCACTCGACTGCGACCACGCGCAGGGCTTCCTGCTGGCCAGGCCGATGCCGGTCGAGCGGGTGCGGGCGTTCTTCCTCGAAGCCATGCAGGACGCCGAAGTGACGCCGCTGCCGCTCGATGGCCGACCGAGGCTTCGCTCGGTGGCACCGCTGGCGAACTGGGGCGAGGCGTCGGCATTGCCCGAGGCGTCGTCCGAGTAAGCCGGTCTGCGTCGGATCCCCGGTGCCGCTCGTCCATTGCTCCATTCGGTCTAAATCACGCTCGGCCGGACGGCGGAGTGGTGGGTTTGTCCACAGATGGTGTCGCCAGCACTTGAGATGAGGTTCGAGGTCCCGCTACCCTCCCGTTGCCGTTAGCCGGGCAAACACTCCAGACATCCTTTTCGGGGGGACCTCGTGGACGCCGTCGACGTCGTCGAAGACGAGGTCCGCGAGCTGGTGCGCCGTCGCGGGATCGATCCGGCGACCGATGGAGCCGGCGTCCGCCGCCTGGTCGAAGAAGTCGTCGCCGATTACGACGACCGCACGCTGACGAGTTCGCTGCCGCCGTTGCTCGACCGGGTAGCTGCAATGCGCCTCGTCTACGACGCCGTGGCTGGCTTCGGACCGTTGCAGCGCTATCTCGACGATCCCGAGATCGAAGAGATCTGGATCAACGAACCGGGTCGGGTCTTCGTCGCGAAGCGCGGCCGTAGCGAACTCACGACCACCATCCTCACCGCAGCTCAGGTGCGTGACCTCGTCGAGAAAATGCTGAAATCGTCCGGACGACGCGTCGACTTGAGCACGCCGTTCGTCGACGCGATGCTGCCTGACGGGAGTCGGCTGCACGTCGTTATCCCCGACATCACGCGCCGCCATTGGGCGGTCAATATCCGGAAATTCGTGCTGACCGCGCACTCGCTCGACGAGCTCGTCGCGCTGGGCTCGCTCACCCAGCAGGCGGCCCGATTTCTCGAGGCTGCTGTCGCGAGCGGGCTCAACGTCATCGTCGCGGGCGGAACCCAAGCCGGTAAGACGACGCTGCTCAACTGCCTCACTGCCGCGATCCCGGCGCGCGAGCGAGTTGTTACCTGTGAAGAGGTTTTCGAGCTGCGGGTGCCGCTGCCCGACGTGGTGTCGATGCAGACCCGGCAAGCCAACCTCGAAGGTACCGGCGAGGTTCGGCTGCGGCGACTGGTGAAAGAGGCCCTGCGAATGCGGCCGCAGCGCATCATCGTCGGCGAGGTGCGGCAGGAAGAATGCCTTGACCTGCTGATTGCGCTGAACTCGGGCTTGCCCGGCATGTGCACGATCCACGCGAATAGCGCCCGCGAAGCTGTCACGAAATTGTGCACCCTGCCACTGCTTGCAGGTGAGAACGTCGGGCACTCGTTCGTCGTGCCGACTGTTGCGAGCAGTGTCGACATCGTCGTCCATACCGGCACTGACGGGCACGGGCATCGGCGGGTCGGTGAGATCGTCGCTGTGCCTGGTCGGGTCGAAGGCAACGGTGATTCGAGCATCATCGAGGTCGAAGACATCTTCACGACTCGGTCGAATCGTTTGGTTCGTGCAGACGGCTTTCCGCCGCATGCGGCGCGTTTTGAGGCCGCCGGGTTCAACCTGGTCGAACTGCTCGAGCAGCCCCGGTTCGATGAGGTCAGAGTCTGATGGGTGCGTTTCTCGGGCTGCTATTCGGCGTCGGCGCCATGTTGGCGTGGCGTTCGGGTGCGCGTCGCCCGGCCCGGCGCGAGCGCACGGAGCCGACGCTCAGCGAGCGGCTTGCCGACATGCTTGCGCAGGCCGCGATCGAATCGGTCACACCGCGGCAATTGATCGGCTCGTCGATCGGGCTGTCGCTGCTGGTGTTCGTCGTGCTAGCGGCGATCTCGCGAGCCTTGCCGATCGCGGTCGCATTCGGTTGCTTCGCCGCGTTCGCGCCCGTCTCGATCGTGCGGTATCGACAGCGGAAGCGGCGCATCGAGCTTCGCGAACTGTGGCCAGAAGCCGTCGACAATCTCGCCTCGGCCGTGCGAGCCGGTCTTTCGTTGCCCGAGGCACTCGCGCAACTGGGAGTACGCGGGCCGCAGGAGTTGCGTCGTCCGTTTCGGCGCTTCGGCGAGGACTATCGAGCGAACGGAAGGTTTTCCGAATGCCTCGACCGGTTGAAAGCTGGCCTTGCCGACCCCACCGGCGACCGCATCGTCGAGTCGTTGCGGCTGGCCCGCGAGGTCGGCGGCAACGACCTCGGCCGGTTGCTGCGCACGTTGTCGGGGTTCCTGCGGGAAGACGCACGCACCCGCGCCGAGCTCGAGACACGCCAGGGTTGGGCCGTCAACGGAGCTCGAGTCGCGGTTGCCGCGCCCTGGCTCTTGCTGGCCGCACTTTCCCTTAATCCGCAGGCTGTCCGTGCCTACAACAGTGCAGGCGGCGCGATCGTGTTGACAATCGGCGGCGCGGTTTCGGTAGTCGCGTATCGGCTGATGGTGCGCATCGGCCGGTTGCCAGTAGAAGAGCGAGTGCTCCGGTGAGCGTATTCGTCGGTGCGGGCCTCGGTGGCATGGTCGGTCTGGGCTCGGCATTCGTCGTTTACGGCGCCCCGCGGAGCCGTCGTCCGCGCCTCGAACAACGGCTCGCACCTTACCTGCGCGACACGCCGCGCCGGTCGAACCTGCTGAGCTACGACCCGGTCCGCACACCGTTTCCC
>JBOGEK010000478.1:0-2099 GCA_050743645.1 Acidothermaceae bacterium | reverse complement strand
GGTTGGCACCTGCGGCGACGTTGCGCAAGCCCTCGCGCACCAGCGCCTGGGCGAGCACGGTCGCGGTGGTGGTGCCGTCACCGGCCACGTCGTCAGTCTTCTTCGCGACTTCCTTGACCAGCTCAGCGCCGATCTTCTCGTACGGGTCTTCGAGCTCGATCTCCTTGGCGATGCTCACACCGTCGTTGGTGATCGTGGGGGCGCCCCACTTCTTCTCCAGGACGACGTTGCGGCCGCGCGGGCCGAGCGTCACCTTCACGGCGTCGGCAAGCTGGTTCATGCCGCGCTCGAGTGCGCGACGAGCAGTCTCGTCGAACGCGATGATTTTGGCCATGCGAGTGGTCCTCCCATGTAGGGACGTAACGTTCGGCCGGGCACGACGCCCGCGACGGCCGACCTCGCCGAACCGGCGTCACGTCCGCCGGCCAGCGGGGCCTCGACGCCCCGACCAGGTGATGCTTTCAGGTCTTGTCTTGTCACTCTCATGCTAAGAGTGCTAGCGCCATGTTTAGCACTCGCACCGTGAGAGTGCAAGCGCCGGAAGACCTCCGGAAGAGCTTAGGCCAGGCCGTTGGCGTCGAGGAACTCGCGGAAGGCATCGAAGGACGGCGGGATCGTGACGGACGGCGAAACCACGGGTGCAACGGCGTCCAAGGTCTTGAGTCCGTCGCCGGTGTTGAAGATGACGGTCTCGGCGTCGGGATCGAGTTGCCCGGCTGCAAGCAGCTTGCGGAGCACGCCGACCGTGACACCACCGGCCGTCTCGCCGAAAATGCCTTCGGTGCGGGCAAGAAGCCTTATGCCGTCGACAATTTCATCGTCGGTGACGTCTTCGACGGCGCCGTTCGTGCGGCGGCAGACGTCGAGAACGTAGGGGCCGTCAGCCGGGTTGCCGATCGCCAGCGACTTCGCGATCGTGTCGGGCCGAACAGGTTGGACGACGTCGTAGCCCGCCTTGAACGCCTTCGACACCGGCGAGCAACCTTCGGCCTGGGCGCCGAAAACGCGATACGGCGTAGCGTCGACGAGCCCGAGCTTGCCGAACTCGGTAAACGCCTTGTCGACCTTCGTGAGCTGCGATCCCGACGCGATCGGGATCACCACCTGCTCGGGCAACCGCCAGCCGAGTTGCTCGGCGATCTCGTAACCGAGCGTCTTCGAACCCTCGGCGTAGTAGGGCCGCACGTTCACGTTGACGAACGCCCAATCTTCTTCTTCGCCGGCGATCTCAGAGGCCAGCCGGTTCACGTCGTCGTAATTGCCTTGCACAGCAACGAGAGTTCCGCCGTAAACCGCAGTGGTGACGACCTTCTGCCGTTCGAGGTCGGCCGGAATGAACACCACTGACTTGATACCGGCGCGTGCGGCGGCCGCCGCGACGGCGTTGGCGAGGTTACCGGTGGATGGGCAGGCCAAGACCGAGAAGCCGAGTTCGCGGGCCGCGGCCAATGCCACGGCAACGACGCGGTCTTTGAACGAGTGCGTGGGGTTGCCGCTGTCGTCTTTGACCCACAGCTTGCGCATACCGAGTTCGCGGGCGAGGTTGTTGGCTCGAACGAGCTTGGTGAGGCCCGGTTCGAGATTCGGCGTCTCGGCGACGTTGCTCGGAACGGGCAACAGTTGCTTGTAGCGCCAGATGTTTTGCGGCCCGGACTCGATGGATTCGCGAGTAACGCCTGCGTAGTCGTAGGAGACTTCGAGGGGCCCGAAGCACATTTCACAGGCATAGCGCGGGCTGATCGGATACTGCTCGCCACACTCGCGACACGACAGCGAGGTGGCGGCGCCCAGCGCGGGCGCGAGGGGCAGGTCGGGGGTTGTGGACACGGTGCGAGGCCTCTCTCCTCATCTTCCCCGCGGACCATCCACGGGCCGGAGTTGGCACCTGTCTCGACACGGCCTAAGCACGCGGCGCGCGATTCGCGCAAACCTTGCGAACGGTCGGGAAGGTTGCCGGGGCTTCGTCGGGCCGGTCCCTCTGCCCCTCTTGATGAGCCTGTTCAGTTGTCCGCACCAAGGTTAGTCGCTGCCACTTCGCGATCACGCATGCAGGGGGCTTCGGGCTCGGCAGGTAAGGCCGCGTGCGCCCGCGTATCGGC
>JBOGEK010000477.1:0-16565 GCA_050743645.1 Acidothermaceae bacterium | reverse complement strand
GCAACGGCGAGCGTCCCGGCCAGTACAGATACCTGCCGTCCGGATTCAGCCGCGGAATGAAAACTTCGATGACGACGAAGAACCAGCCAATCGAACCGACGACGAGAGTCGCGCCGAGCCGATATTTCTTCTGCAGGCAAAGGTAGATTCCAAAGGCCGCGGCAGTGAAGGCGAGATCCTCTTTCACTAGGAGCAAAAGTGCGGCAACCGCTGCGGCAATTCCCCACCGGCGACGCAAACAATAAGCGGCTGTCCCGGCGATAATCGGCACCCCAAGACTCACTTCGTGGAAGCCGAAGTACAGGGCGCTTGCCAGCCCCCACGAAATTGCGTACGCGAATCCGATCGCTACACCTAACCGCGGGCCGACCAATTGTTGCACGGCCTTCGTCACGATCAGCACCGAAAACGCCAACGCTGCGGCCTGCACGACGAGCAGCGTGCTCGGGTGCGGGTAGATCCGGTAGAAGGGTGCGGCGATCGCGATGATCGGGTGAAAGTGATCGCCGAGCAGGTCCATGCCCTTGATGTCGCTCACCGGCGCACGGAAATGTGCCAGATTCGCCACAGCCTGGTCGAACACCGCCAAATCGAAGCCCCCGAGATGCCGCGCCTCGGCCTGCAACGAAAACGCTGTGTACCAAGCAAAAGCGCCTAGCGCCAAGCCCCATCGGACAGCCATCGCCGACGCCGTCGAACGCAGTACCTGCTGGCTTTTGCCGACCGGGCCCGCGACCAGCCGGCTACTGCTCGCCACGTCATCCTCCCGAGCCGGACTCAACCAATGGCGAACAGCGAACGCATGAAAGCGAGGTCAACCTGGTCGACCGATGCCACGACGATCCGACGCGGTGCTGGCGAGATCGCCGTGACACTCGGCACCGCGATCACCATGCAGCCAGCAGCAGTAGCCGACTGTGCACCGGTCGGTGAGTCTTCGAACGCGATGCAATCGGACGCCTCGACGCCGAGCATCGCGGCCGCTGTCAGATACGGCTCAGGGTGCGGCTTGTTGCGGGTCACCGCATCGCCCGCCACGATCACGTCGAACGTCAGCGGTGCCACACCTTCGAGCACTGCGTCGATCAATACCCGAGCGGACGACGAAACGAGCGCCCGCGGGATGCCTGCGTCGTCGATCTCGTCGATCAGTTCGCGCACGCCGGGCTGCAAGGGTGGCGTGTCGCGCAGCTTCTTCGACATGTGCACGACCAGCAGGTCGGCGATTTCGTGTGGTGTTGCGCGGCCGTTCGACCTCTCGGCGATGAAGGCCGACGCCACCGGCGCCGAACTGCCCAAGAGGTGAGCGTGGTCGTCGTGGGTCCACGAAGCGCCGAACTCACTGAGAATCTCGGACTCGACGGCGAACCACAACGGCTCGGTGTCAATCAGCAGGCCGTCCATGTCGAAAAGCACAGCTGCCGGTGCGGTTTGCCGCAACGGCAGCTGGACGAGCTCTCGGGTGGCGCTCACGCGCTGAAGTACCGAGCTTCGGGGTGGTGCAGCACCAGCGCGTCGGTGGATTGTTCGGGGTGAAGTTGGAATCCCTCTGACAGTGTGACGCCGAGCCGCTCGGGGTGCAGCAGCTCGACGATCTTTTCGCGATCTTCGAGGTCTGGGCACGCCGGGTACCCGAATGAGTAGCGCGATCCTTGATAGCCCTGGTGTTCGAGTACTTGGCGGACGTCGGGATCGTCACCTCCGTTGATGTGTAACTCTTCGCGCACCCGGCGGTGACCGAGTTCGGCCAGCGCCTCTGCCAGCTGCACCGAAAGGCCGTGCAGTTCGAGGTAGTCGCGGTAGGCGTTCTCGGCGAAAAGCTCGGCGGTGACCTCGCTGACCTTCGAACCGATCGTCACGACCTGGAAGGCAATGACATCGGTCTCACCGGATTCACGAGCCCTGAAGAAGTCGGCGATGCAAAGCCTGCGGTCGCGACGCTGCCGCGGGAACGTGAAGCGGATCCGATCGGAGCCGTCGTCGTTTAAGACCACGACGTCGTCGCCTTCGCTGACACACGGGAAGTAGCCGTAGACCATGCCCGCGTCTAGCAGGCCGTCAGTCTGCATGCGGTCGAGCCACTTGCGCATGCGTGGCCGACCCTCGGTCTCGACGAGGTCGTCGAAGCTGGGTCCGCCGCGCACGCCGCGCAACCCCCAACGGCCGGCGAACGTTGCCTTCTCGTCGAGCAGGCCGGTGTAATCGGCGAGCGGAATGCCCTTGACGACGCGGTCGCCCCAAAACGGCGGAGCCGGGATCGGCACATCAGTGGCGACATCGGAGCGCCCGGGCAACGATTCGAGATCGTCGTCGGGCCGCTCGACCACGGTGGCGACACGGCGCTGCCGAAGCGGCGGCAGCGACGCGCCTTCGACGCCACGCTTCACCCCCATCATGGCGTCCATCAAACGCAAACCTTCGAACGCGTCACGCGCGTAGCGCACGGTGCCGGCGAACTGCTCGGCGAGATCCTGCTCGACGTAGGCGCGAGTGAGCGCGGCACCGCCGAGCAAGATCGGCCATCGGTTGGCCAACTCTCGCGACTGAAGTTCTTCGAGGTTTTCTTTCATGATGACGGTCGACTTGACCAGGAGTCCCGACATGCCCACGACGTCGGCACTGTGTTCGTCGGCGGCTTCGATGATGGCCGACACCGGCTGCTTGATGCCCAGATTCACGACGCTGTAGCCGTTGTTCGACAAGATGATGTCGACCAGGTTCTTGCCGATGTCGTGCACATCACCCTTGACGGTAGCGAGCACGATAGTGCCCTTGCCGCCCTCGTCGGACTTCTCCATGTGCGGTTCGAGATACGCGACGGCGATCTTCATGACCTCGGCCGACTGCAGCACGAACGGCAACTGCATCTCACCGCGACCGAAAAGCTCACCGACCACCTTCATGCCTTCGAGCAAGGTGTCGTTGACGATTTCGAGTGCGGGCCGCGTTTGCATTGCTTCATCGAGGTCGGGCTCGAGCCCGACCTTCTCGCCGTCGATGATGCGCCGCTGCAAACGCTCTGACAGCGGTAGTGCGGCGAGCTCTGATGCGCGCGTCGCTTTCTGGTCGGCGCTGGTCACGCCCTCGAACAATTCGAGGAATTTGCCAAGTGGGTCGTAACCTTCGCGCCGGCGGTCATAGATCAGATCGAGCGCAACTTCTCTTTGCTCGTCGGGAATTCGTGACACCGGCATGATCTTCGAGGCGTGCACGATCGCCGCATCGAGGCCGGCTTTGGTGCACTCGGCAAGGAACACCGAGTTCAAAACCGCACGAGCCGCCGGCTTGAGCCCGAACGAGATGTTCGACAACCCGAGAACGGTTTGGACGTCGGGATGGCGTTGCTTCAGCTCACGAATCGCCTCAATGGTCGACGACCCGTCGCGCCGGCTTTCTTCTTGTCCGGTGCCGAGCGTGAACGTGAGGCAGTCGACCATGATGTCGTGCTCGCGCATCCCCCATTGGCCCGTGAGCGTTTCGATCAACCGCTCGGCGATGGCGACCTTGTGCTCGGGGGTGCGCGCCTGGCCCGTCTCGTCGATGGTCAGCGCCACGACCGCGGTGCCGTGCTCGCGGACGATCGGCATGATGCGCGCGAACCGCGACGTCGGCCCTTCGCCGTCCTCGAAGTTGACGGAGTTGATGACGCAGCGGCCGCCGAGGCATTCGAGCCCGGCTTCGACCACGGGTGGTTCAGTGGAGTCGAGCATGATCGGGAGCGTCGCCGCTGTCGCGAATCGACTGGCGATCTCGCGCATGTCTTCGACGCCGTCACGACCGACGTAGTCGACGCACAGGTCGATGAGGTGCGAGCCGTCGCGGCTGGCGTCACGAGCCACCTCGACGCAATCGTCGAAGCGGCCTTCGAGCATCGCATCGCGAAAGGCCTTCGAGCCGTTGGCGTTGGTGCGCTCGCCCACGGCGAGATACGACGTGTCTTGACGGAACGGCACGGTCTGGTAGAGCGACGCGAGGCCCGGCTCGGGGCGCGGACGGCGGGGCGTCAGCTCGCGGCCGCGCACCCGCTCGGCGACCATGCGCAGGTGCGCCGGCGACGTGCCGCAGCAACCCCCAACGAGCGCCAACCCGTGCTCGCGGGTGAACAGGTCGTGGGCGTCGGCAAGTTCGGTGGGCGTCAGCGGGTACGACGCGCCGTCGCGGCCGAGAACCGGAAGGCCGGCGTTCGGCATGCACGAGATGCCGAGCCGGGCGTGCCTCGCGAGGTAGCGCAGGTGCTCGCCCATCTCGGCGGGCCCGGTGGCGCAGTTCAGCCCGATCAGATCGATGCCCAGCGGTTCGAGAGCGGTGAGCGCGGCACCGATCTCAGACCCGAGCAGCATTGTTCCGGTGGTCTCGACGGTGACCTGTGCGATCACCGGAAGGGTTGCGCCCGCGGCGGCGAGCGCTCGCTTCGCGCCGATGATGGCCGCTTTCGCCTGCAGCAGGTCTTGCGCGGTCTCGATCAGTAGCGCGTCGGCGCCGCCGTCAATGAGACCGGCCGTCTCCAGCTGGTACGCGTCACGAAGCGCGGCGAAGGTCGTGTGCCCGAGCGTCGGCAGCTTCGTGCCCGGCCCGATCGAGCCGAGGACGAACCGCGGGTGGTCGGCCGTCGACCAGCCGTCTGCGACCTCGCGCGCCAGCCGGGCACCCGACTCGGCCAACTCGTAGATGCGGTCGGAGATGTCGTACTCGCCGAGGTTGGCGAGGTTCGCGCCGAAGGTGTTGGTCTCGACAGCGTCGCAGCCGACCTCGAAATAGGCGTCGTGAATAGCGCGGACGACGTCGGGGCGCGTGACGTTGAGGATCTCGTTGCAGCCCTCGAGCCCTTCGAAGTCGTCGAGGCCGAGTTCGAACGTTTGCAACATGGTGCCCATTGCACCGTCAGCAACGACGACACGACGTGAGAGCTCATGGCGCAGCAGATCCGAACGACTATTCACTCTTGTAACGGTACCGTGCGCGCGCAGCCGATTATCGGCGCGACCGGCGTCGGTCGCCGGTTGCGCTCGACGATCCGTCGGACGCCGTACGCTGAAGCTGCGTTACCCGCCTCACCTGCAAGACCTGCAAGAGACCCGCAACGCCGGGCAGCCGACACCAGCCGGACACCAGCCGGCCGAACGGAAGGAGCTCTCGAATGATCGAGTTCTCCACGCCCGCGCCACTGCAGCGGCCGGTGATGATCACGGCGTTCGAAGGCTGGAACGATGCCGCCGATTCGGCGACCGATGCGATCGAATCCCTCGAACTCGCGTGGTCGGCGCAGCCGCTGGCCGAAATCGACCCCGAGGACTACTACGACTTTCAGGTCAACCGGCCGTCGGTCGCCATGATCGACGGCGTCAGCCGGCGGGTCAGTTGGCCGACCACCCGGATCACCCTTGCCGAGCCTGTCGCCGGCCGGCGCGACATCGTTTTGCTGCGCGGGCTCGAGCCCAACATGCGTTGGCGCTCGTTCTGCGCCGAGATCATCGACTTCGTCAACCGGCTCGGCGTCGACGAAGTCGTGAACCTCGGGGCGCTGCTCTCCGACTCACCCCACAGCCGCCCGGTGCCTGTCACCGGGACCGCCGCCGACTCCGAGGCAGCCCGCCGCCTCGGACTCGAACAGTCCAGTTACGAAGGCCCGACTGGCATCGTTGGCGTGTTCAACGACGCATGCATCAAGGCAGGCGTGCCCGCGGTCAGTCTGTGGGCAGCGGTCCCCCATTACGTCGCGCAGCCGCCGTGCCCGAAAGCGACGCTCGCGTTGCTACGCAACCTTGAAGACGTGCTCGAATTCCCGATCCCATATGGAGATCTGGCGGATCTCTCCGCCGCATGGGAACGCGGTGTCGACCAGCTGGCCGAAGAAGACTCCGAAGTCGCCGAGTACGTGCGCACGCTCGAGCGGCAAAAAGACGAAGCGGATATCCCCGAGGCGAGTGGCGAGGCGATCGCGCGCGAATTCGAGCGGTACCTCCGCCATCGCGGCGACGGCCAGAGCTAGCACACGCGCGTTTAGAGTGCGACGCCCAGGAGGGCATCGACGGTCGCGCGCACGAGCGCGGGAGCCTGGGGATCGGACGTCGAGCCCGCGGCCGCCGCGTCACACCACGCATCGACAGCGGCCAGTGCTCCCGCCGCGTCGAGGTCGTCGGTAAGCCGAGATCGCACGGCGGCCAGCAGCCCGTCGGCGGCCGGCCCGGCCGGGCGCCCAACCGCCGTCCGCCAGGTTTCGAGTCGAGCCGTCGCCTTCGCGAGATCCGCGTCGGTCCATTCCCAGTCGCTTCGGTAGTGGTGAGCGAGTAGCGCGAGGCGGATCGCCATCGCGTCGACGCCGGCATCGACCAGCTTCGAGACGAACACCAGATTGCCGCGCGACTTCGACATTTTCTCGCCGTCGTAAGCCACCATGCCCGCGTGCACGTAGGCCGTCGCGAACGGCTTGCCGGTTACCGCGGTGGCCTGTGCCGCGCACATCTCGTGGTGCGGGAACACCAGGTCGGTGCCGCCGCCCTGGACGTCGACCGGGACACCGAGGTAGCGCATCGCGATCGCCGAGCATTCGACGTGCCAGCCCGGCCGGCCACGTCCGAGGTCTGATTCCCACGACGGTTCACCAGGCCGCTCGGCCCGCCACAACAGCCAGTCGAGCGGGTCTTTCTTGCCGGGCCGTGCGGGGTCGCCGCCACGCTCACCGAACAGCGCCAGCATCGTGTCTCGATCGGCATGCGAAACCACGCCAAAGGTCGCTGAGGAGTCGGCAGCGAAGTACAGGTCGGCGTCGACGTCGTATCCCGAGCCGAGCCGCTGCAACTGCTCGGCGTGCGCTGCGATCAACGGAATCGACTCGACCACCCCGACGTAATGCGTTGGCGCAAGCACGCGCAGCGCCGTCATGTCGCTGTGAAACAACGCGATCTCGCGATGCGCAAGGCCTTCCCACGGTTCACCGATTGCCGCGGCGCGTTCGAGCAGTGGGTCGTCGACGTCGGTGACGTTCTGCACGTACCGCACCCTCGCGCCGGCGTCGCGCCAGGCCCGGTTCAACAGGTCGAAGGCAACGTAGGTGGCGGCATGGCCGATATGGGTGGCGTCGTACGGCGTGATCCCGCAGACATACATCGAGGCGGACGACGCAGAGCCGACCGGGACGACCGCCTGTGTAGCGGTGTCGAAAACCTCTGGCAACCTGCCACTGCCGCTGCCGGGCAGTTGCGGAACGGCGGGCGTCGACCACGGCTGCATGAGCCGAACTCTAGTCAACGCCTCGCTCGGCGGTCGGCGCTCGGCTCAAACGGCGGCCAAGGCACTGCTTAAAACGGCGGCCAAGGCACTGCGGGCCAGGCATCGCTGGGTTGGGGAAAGCAGCCCTCGCGCAGTAACCGGTCGATCCGTCGACGAGTGGCCGCGATTTCACGAGGAGTGATCAGTTCGCGCAGGTGGATGCCGAACTCACCCGAGAGCTCATCGCGCAGCACGGCAAGGGTGGCAAGCGTCTCGTCGGGCAACGGGGTACCGCGCCACTGCCACAAGATCGTGCGCAGCTTGGGGTCGGTCGAGAAACACACACCGTGGTCGACGCCGAAGACATGCCCCTCGGCTACCGGAAGCAGATGGCCGCCCTTGCGGTCGGCGTTGTTCACCACGGCATCGAACACCGCGATCCGGCGAAGGCCCGGATGGTCGCTGTGCAGCATCGCCAACAGGTCGACATCGGGGTCGACGTCGATCCACAACTGGCACATGCCAGGGCCGAGCGGACCGTCGCGCATCACGGTCGGCGGCACGACGTCCCAGCCGGTCGCCTCTGACACCAGGTAGGCCGCCACTTCTCGGCCGGCGAGGGTGCCGTCGGGAAAATCCCAGAGCGGTCGCTCACCGGGAATTGGCTTGTAAACACAGGCGAATTCGAGTGCGCCTGCACTGATCCGCCCGTACAGCGTCGTGTTCGAGGCGTCGACGAGCCTGCCCTCGATCGACAGTTCGCCGGTGCTCAGCGCGGCACGCACCGCGCCGGCTGCGAGTTCTGCAGTCTCGGACGGCGCGGGATCAGGCTTTTGCGGCGCGGTCACGATGTCAGTATCCGTTGCACTCGGTATCCGTGCACTCAGTGCGGGTGGTGTCCGTTGGACCGGGCGCAAACGTGACCTTCGTCGAGTGGCTGCCCGCAGAACTGGCACGGTGGCCGGCCCGCGGCCACGATTTCGAGCGCCCGTTTGGTGAACGCCCGCGCCACAGCACCCGAGATGCGCACCCGCAAAACGGGCGGCCCCTCGGAATCGTCGTCGATGAACGCGGGCTCGTCGTCGTCGTCCTCTTCGGCGGGATCCTCGGCCGCGTCGGACGCCGCCTGCGCTTGGATCACGACGCGTTCGTCGTCGGGGTCCCAGCCCAGGCTCAATGCACCGACGCGGAACTCTTCGAGGATCGGCTGCTCGAGCGGGTCGGTGTCGTCGAGTTCGAGCGGCGCGACGGCTGGTACCGCGGCCTCTCCGCCTGAGGCGCGCACGAGTTCGTCGAGCAGCTCTTCGAGCCGTTCGGCCAGCGCCGCAACCTGCACCTTCTCGATGACGACGCTCGTCAGCTGACCGCTGCCGCGAGCTTGCAAGAAGAACGTCCGCTCCCCCGGCTGCCCGACGGTGCCGACGATGAGACGCTCAGGTGGGTCGAAGGAAAAGATCTGACGTGACATGGATGTGCACCCTACGTTGCGCCGGTGCCGCCGCCGACGACGGCATCAGCATCGGCCTCGGAACTCGTCGAGCCCTTCTTGCGCGGTTTCTTCGCGCCTGTCGGCGGGGCAAGCAGCGCCGCGAGGGCACTGCCCGAATCGTTGACCCGGACGACGAACGGCCTGAGCTCGGTGTAGCGGATCACGGTGACCGAACACGGGTCGACGACGATTCGCTGGAATTCGTCGAGATGCATGGCGAGCGCGTCGGCGACGACCGACTTGATGATGTCGGCGTGCGAGCAGGCCAACCAGATGGCGTCGGATCCGAGCTTGGCGTTCCACGAACGCACCGCGTCGACCGCGCGACACTGGGCGGTCCGCAGCGATTCGCCCTCTACACCAGGGAAAGTGACCGCACTCGGGTGTGCTTGAACGACTTTCCAGAGCGGATCCTTGGCGAGCTTCTTCAGCTCCTGACCGGTCCAGTCGCCGTAGCCGCATTCGATCAGGCGTGGTTCGGTTTCGACTGGTAGCTCATTCGCCCGCGCGACGGCTGCTGCGGTCTCCTGGCATCGTTCGAGCGGGCTGCTCACGATCGCCGCGAGTTTGACGCCAGCAAGTCGCTCCGCGGCTGCAGCCGCTTGTGCGATGCCCCGATCGTCGAGATGGACGCCGGATGTGCGCCCGGCCAATACCGGCCCGGTCATCGCGGTCAGGCCATGGCGCAGCAACACAACTGTGGTCACGCGCCGACCCTACTGAAGACCCGGCTGAACCTGGCAGCGCATGCAGACTCAGGAGGTGGGAATCCCGACGACGCCGGTCTTGTCTTGATGCCGGTAGGCGGCGTAGCAGTCTGCATTTCCCGGCCGCGAGGTCTGGGTTTCACCGGGGCACACGCCGTGCTTGCCCGCCACGCCACCCATCACGACCAGCGTGACCACGCCACAGATCACCAGGACGAGAAGCAGTACACCGAACTGCACCTTGGTCAGCGCCTTCGGATCCTTCGACGACGTCGACACCCTGGCTCCTCCTGGCTGATCCTGGCTGATCCTGGTTCATTACTTCGCACCGGCCCGCGTTTCACCCGGAGTCTATCGACGCCGTCGCGGCTGTCGGCTCAGGGTCTGCCGCGGGTCTGCCGCGGGTCTGCCGCGGTCTGTGCCGCGCTTCGCCGGGTCGCCGCCCAGTCGAGAGGGGTTCGGTCCTGGGTCGGCCGGGGTCGGCAGGGGTCGGCAGGGGTCGGATCGGGGTCGGCCCAGGGTTTCCACCGATTGGCCGGCGTCGCGCACCCGGCGATGATCGATGACGCGGAACGTCACGACAAGGAGTCGCCTGATGATTGAGGTACGCAACCTCAGCAAACGCTTTGGCTCGACGACAGCCGTCGACGGGTTGTCGTTCGACGTCCTGCCCGGCAGGGTCACCGGCTTTTTGGGCCCGAACGGCTCCGGCAAGTCGACCACGATGCGGATGATCTTGGGTCTCGACCGGCCGTCGGGCGGCTCGGCCCGGATCAACGGCCGCGATTACGCGCACATCCGTCGTCCACTCTTCGACGTCGGGGCATTGCTCGACGCAAAGGCAATGCACGGTGGGCGCAGTGCCTACAACCACTTGCTGTGCGTGGCGCAGAGCAACGGCATACCAAGGCGTCGAGTCGGTGAAGTGCTCGACACGGTCGGGCTGTCGGCGACGGGCAAGAAACGTGCCCGAACGTTGTCGCTCGGTATGGGTCAACGACTCGGGATCGCGACCGCGTTGCTTGGCGATCCGGCTGTGCTGTTGTTCGACGAGCCGGTCAATGGCCTCGATCCCGAGGGCATCTTGTGGATCCGCACCTTGTTGCGCGCGCTCGCCGCCGAAGGCCGCACAATTTTCGTGTCGAGCCACTTGATGAGCGAGATGGCATTGACGGCTGACCATCTCGTCGTCATCGGTCGGGGCCGGCTGATTGCCGACACCAGCACCGCCGAACTCGTGGCGGGCAGTTCGCAGGGCTACGTGCACGTGCTCACGCCCAGTGCGGGCGCCTTCGCGCCGGTGCTCACCGCACTGGGTGCGGTAGTCACCGAGACCCCTGAAGGCTTGCGCATCACCGGGCTCGAATGCGCGAGGGTCGGCGAACTGGCCGCCCAGCACGGCATCGTCTTGCACGAACTCTCGCCACGCCACGCCTCGCTCGAGGCCGCGTTCATGGAACTCACCAAAGACAGCGTCGACTACCGAACGAACGAACCTCTAGAGGCCGGAGCCCTGTGATGACCACCCTGACGAGTTCGGCCAGCTTGCCAGGCGCCGCGCTCCCCCGGCGCGACACCATCGGCGTCGGCAACGTCATCGCGTCTGAGTGGACCAAACTGCGTTCGCTGCGGTCGAGTTTTTGGACCGGAATCGTTGCCGTCGTCATCGCGATCGCGATCGCGATACTCGGCGCGGCCTCCTTCGTCCGCAACTTCCGACCCGGCGATCTCGAAGGCTTCGACGCCGCGAACTTCACCGTGCAGGGGCTCTATGCCTCTCAAATCCTGCTCGGCGCGTTGGGCGTGCTCACGATCACCGGCGAGTACGCCACCGGGATGATCCGCACTAGTTTGACCTCAGTGCCGCAACGCCGATCGTTGTTGGTGTTGAAAGGGCTGGTCTACACGGCAGTGGTGTTCGTGCTCGGCGAGGTGGCGTCGTTCGGCGCCTTCCTTATCGGGCAATCGATCCTGCACCAAAAGCATGCCGGACTTGCGTTGACCGACCACAACGTGCTCCGCGTGGTCGTCGGCGGGGGTCTCTATGTCACGGTCGTCGGCGTGCTCGCGTTCGGCCTGGGCGCGCTCATTCGCCGGACGGCGGGAGCGCTGGCGACGTTCTTCGCCGTCCTGTTTCTGCCATCGGCGTTGATCGACCTGCTGCCGAGCAGTTGGCGCGACACGGCAATGAAATACGCACCCGCGAACGCCGGCACGCAAGTCCTGAGCCTGCACCGCCAGCACGGCATGTTGACGGCGTGGAACGGGCTCGGCGTCCTCGCCATCTATGCCGCGATCGTGTGCGCTGCCGCCTTGTTCTTCGTCGGACGACGCGATGCCTGACGCGATTTTGCGGCACCTCGCGCCGGCGACCAGCTCGGGCCGGTAGCGTTTCGCCGCATGAAGCAGCGTCGCCTCGGTGGTAGCGGCCTTTCGGTGTCGTGGATCGGCCTCGGCACCGCCACCTGGGGTCGCGACACCGACGAGCACGAGGCAGCCGACCAACTGAAGGCGTTCGTCGACGCCGGCGGTTCGCTGATCGATACGGCCGATACGTACGCCGGTGGCGACAGCGAGCGCGTGATCGGCACGTTGTTGGCCAAGTCGATCGACCGCGCCGACCTCGTCATCGCGACCAAAGCCGGCGGTCTGGCGCCCGACGCCCGACCCGACGGGCGGCGCCGAGACATGTCACGCCGCTACCTGCTGCAGGCCCTCGACGACTCGCTCGACCGGCTCGGAATCGAGCACGTCGACCTATGGCAGCTGCACGGCTTCGATCCCTCGACGCCGATCGACGAGACGCTGTCTGCGCTCGACGCTGCGGTGGCCACTGGCCGGGCCCGCTACGTCGGCGTCTCGAATTACACCGGCTGGCAGACCGCGAAAGCTGCGGCATGGCAGTCTGCGTGGCCAGGCCGCACAGCGCTCGTATCGACTCAGGTCGAGTACTCACTTCTCGAGCGAGGGATCGAACGCGAGGTCGTGCCGGCCGTGTTGGACGCCGGGCTGTCGCTGTTGCCCTGGTCGCCGTTGGGCCGCGGAGTACTGACCGGCAAGTACCGCACCGGAATCCCGGCCGATTCACGGGCCGCGAGCGACCACCTCGCCGCTTTCGTCGAGCCCTATCTCGACGAAACGCACAGCCGGGTTGTGCATGCCGTTTGCACTGCGGCTGAAGGCCTTGGCGTGTCACCACTTGCGGCGGCGTTGGCCTGGGTTCGCGACCGGCCGGGAGTCGCCGCGCCGCTGGTCGGTGCGCGCACTGCCGCGCAATTGCTCGGCATTCTCGCGGAGTCCGACGTCGAGTTGCCAGCCGAGATCCGCGACGCCCTCGACGACGTGTCGGCGCCCCTGCTTGCCTATCCCGAGCGCGGTGCCGGGCAGGAATGAACGCGGCGCCGCCGGCACTCTCCCCTGCGGCTGCAGGGCTCTGTCGGCTGCTCGAAGCCGCGTCGTCAGACGGTCACACGGTGCTGCCGGTAGCGGTCGCGGGCTCGGTGCTTGGCGGCGTCCAACTTCGGCTTGAAAATGCGCTGCGCGAAATCGGCCCAGCCGGCTCGGGTCTGGTCAGCGCTCCAGCACCCGGGCTACTCGGGTTTCGGCGCACGACCGAAGCAGAACAAGCTGTCGCAGCTGCGGTCGACCGGCTGTCGTC
Organism: Acidothermaceae bacterium; assembly: GCA_050743645.1. Lineage (GTDB taxonomy): Bacteria > Actinomycetota > Actinomycetes > Acidothermales > Acidothermaceae > JBOGEK01. The sequence continues at coordinate 3,502 of JBOGEK010000477.1, read as the reverse complement.
GACGGGCGCGCTGTTCGTAGTTGCCGGACCACCGGGAAAACCGCGGGATGCGGCGGTGCGCGAGATCGGCTCAGCCGCTGTCGCCGACGATGCCGAATATCTCGATGTCGAGACACTGGCGGCGTTCTTCGCCGCATGTGACGACGATGAACCGGTGATTCTTGCGGGCGACCTGGTCGGTCTGGGGTCCCCTGGTGCCGGGCGCGGATTCGCCGATATCGCTGAGTCAGGACTTGCGGCCGTCACGCAGGTGCTCGCCGACCCCGAGGCGACCGGCGTGGCACTTCGACAGCTCGCGAATGCGATCGCCGCGGGTGAACTCGGTGCCGTCTCTGACCCGACGCATGAGGCCGTCTTGGTGGCCGCGGCGTCGACGGCTGAGGCCGCATATCGGGTCACCCAACTGGTCGGTGATTCGATTCCTCGGGTCATCGGGATCGACCCTGCCGACATCCAGGTGCTGACGCCACTGGTGACCGGCGGCTGCGGAACCACCGAGCTCGCGATGACTCTTGCCGCGAGCAGTTGCGGCAACCCCTTGCTCGTGCACGATTCGCTCGGACGCCGTTGGCCGGCCGTGGTTCTCGTGCTGCCGCCCGAGTCGTCGGGGGTGCTGTCCCGCTCGCTCGTCTATAGCGCGGTGACCCGGGCGACCCGGCACATCTCAATCGTCAACGCGACCGGTGCGGCGCTCGGCGACGCGGTACGCCACCGGCCGTCGATGCGGCGGCGCACATTGTTGGGTTCAAGGCTCGGTTCGGGTTACTTGTCGTCGGACTCCCACTCGAGATCGTCAACGTCATCGGTGTCGTCCGTGTCGTCGTCCTCGTCATCACCGTCGTCGTCGATGCCCTCGACGGGCCCGAACGGCGTGACCTCTTCGTACGCCGAAAACAGCGCGTCGTCGTAGGCCTCGCCTGCGGCCGCGAGCGAGTCGTAGGCCGCTTGGACCTGCGGATCATTCTCACCCGCCCGGGCCACGACCGCCGCGAGATGCGAGTCGAGTGCTGCCTTCAGCGCCTCGACGGCGGACCGAACTTCTTCGGATGTCGCGTGCGTGTCGTCAGCCATAGTCAAACGCTACCGGTCGCCGCGGGTGATGGGTAACGCCCGATCGCCCCGCCGGCCAATCGTTGAGTTATCGAGATCACGATCGACCGGCCAGTTCTGCCTGCACGCCGAACGCCGTATCGCCACAATGAACGCATGGGCGACTACGAATTCAGGCAGCTCTCGCTGCCGCGTGGCACGTCCCGCAATGCGGCCCGCCGACTGCTCACAGAGGCCGCCGAATACCACGGCTGGGAACTCGCCCGGCTTCGCTTGTTCCCAGACGGCTCGCGCCACGTGGTGCTGCGGCGGCGGGTGCTTCGAGTGGCCCGGACGCTTTGACAGCGCTTTTAACGCCGCCACCGCGCGCCGAGTGAAGGGTTTGCGCCTGCTTTCGGCACACTAACCGGGCTCGGGCCTACGCGTTCGCGAGAAAGCGATCGAGCACGCGAACACCGAAGGTCAGTGCGTCGAGGTTCACCCGCTCGTCGACGCCGTGGAACATGCCGGCAAAGTCAAGGTCGGGCGCGAGCCGTAGTGGCGAGAAGCCGTAGCCCGTAATTCCCAGCAATGAGAAGGATTTGTCATCGGTACCGCCGAACAGGCAATACGGAATCGGCTTGCCCTGTGGGTCTTCGTCGGTGATGGCGTTCTTCATCGCGTCGACCAGCGCGCCGTCCCATTCCGTCTCGAGTGCGATGTCGCCGTGCACTGTCTCGCGGCTGACGTCGGGTCCGAGCAGTTCGTCGATGGTGTCGAAGAATTCTTCTTCGTAGCCCGGCAAGAATCGGCCGTCGATGTGGGCGGTCGCCAGCTGCGGAATGACATTCACCTTGTAGCCCGCGTCGAGCATGGTGGGGTTCGCCGTGTTACGCAGGGTGGCGGTGACCAGTGCGGCGATCGCGCCGAGCTTGTCGGACGCCGGTCCGAGGTTGTGCGGGTCGAGTTCGACGCCGAGTGCTTCGCTCAGCTCGTCGAGAAAGACCTGCACGGTCTTGGTGAGCCGCACCGGCCATTCGTAGCGGCCGATCCGCGCAACCGCCTCAGCGAGGGCGGTCACCGCGTTGGCATTGTTGACCAGGCTCCCGTGGCCCGCCCTACCCTTGGCCACCAGCTTCATCCAGGCCATGCCGCGCTGCGCGGTCTGTATCGGGTAGAGGCGCAGATCTTCTTTTATTTGCAGGGAGAATCCGCCAACCTCGCTGATCGACTCGGTGCATCCTTCGAAGAGATCCGCGTGGTTGTCGACGAGGTAGTGCGCTCCCTTGGCTCCCCCGGCCTCCTCGTCGGCGACGAAGGCGATGACCACGTCGCGGGGCGGCGTCCGGCCTTCTCTAGCCCATTGCCGGACGACGGCCAGCGTCATCGCGTCCATGTCTTTCATATCGACCGCACCGCGGCCCCAGAGGCAGCCGTCCTTGATCTCGCCGGCGAACGGATCGACGCTCCAGTGGCTAGCGTCGGCCGGGACGACGTCGAGGTGCCCGTGGATCAGCAACGCCCCGCGGCTGGAGTCGGCGCCTACGATGCGGGTGATCACGCTGGCCCGGCCCGGCTCCGACTCGACGATCTTCGGTTCGAGCCCCACTTCGGCGAGCTTCTCGGCGACGAATTCAGCGGCTGGCCGCTCGGGCTTGATCGGGTTCGAGGTGTCGATCCTGATCAAGTCGCGGCACAGGTCGACGACCTCGTCTTCGGCGGTCGGAGATGCGGCCGGCTGGGTCATCGCGACTCCTACAGGTGGGTGCGTCGGGTGCCCTCATCCTGCCCGTTTTGCGTCGCCCGCGCTGCCCGGCGCACGTGGGTTTCGTCGTCCAATATCGTCGTCGCGCGCCGCCATCGCGGGAGCCAGAAGGCCCGAAGTTGTTCGGAGCGGAGTGGGCGACGGCGCGGCCCGGTGCGTTGGTATGGTGTACGCCGGTCCTGCACCGCAGGGCTCCACGTCCGGGTGGCGGAATAGGCAGACGCGCTAGCTTGAGGTGCTAGTGCCCTTTATCGGGCATGGGGGTTCAAGTCCCCCCTCGGACACCGTCCTGACATGGCGCTTGACCTGCGAAAACTGTCGCCGGGCCACTCTACGGTCGCTTCCAAGGCATAACCGAGGCATAACGGTTGATCTTGGAGGGGCCGTGGCGAGCGTCGTTGCGCGGAAGCAGAAGAACGGCAATGTCAGCTTCAAGGTGCAGTGGCTGCTCGGCGGCCGGCGCGGAGCGCGGTGGCAGTCGGAGACGTTCACGGACCACCGGGCGGCGCTGAAGTTCGGGGCGCTGGTCGACGCGAACGGCCAGCGTTGGCCGGACGGGTGGGTCAAGGGTGTCGGGTTCGGCGCCGCGCCGGAGGAGCCGGAGCCGGTGCGGGAGCATCCGCTGCTGGAGTTCGCGACGGCGTACGTGCGTCGGTTGACGAGCGCGGGCCCGGACACCCAAACCAAGTACGTCCAGCAGCTGACCTC
>JBOGEK010000476.1:0-8288 GCA_050743645.1 Acidothermaceae bacterium | reverse complement strand
CCGGGTCGACTCGGCACGTCGGGCCGATACGCACGAGCCGGGTACGGCGACAACTTGGAAGGCGGGTGCGCGCGATGCGGCCGGTGCGGTCTGTGGCCGAGCAACCGTCCGACCCGAGTCGCCGGGCGTCTGCGGGAGACCTCCCCGAGTTGGCGGCCGTGCTCGCGAAGGCGAAAGCCGAGAACTTTTCGGTCGGCCCCGGCTTCTTGCCGCCGACCGTGCGCGCCGATCTCATGGCGATCTACGGCTACGCCCGGTTCGTCGACGACATCGGCGACGAAACGAGCACCGACGCGCCCGGCCGCTTGGCGTTGCTCGATCTCGTTGACGGCGACGTCACGGTGTTGTTCGCCGGACGCGAGCCGTCGTTGCCGCCGGTGCGGGCACTGGTGGCGCCGGTGCGAGCGGGCCGCATGCCAGAGGAGCCGCTGCGCCGCCTGGTCGAGGCCAACCGCCTCGACCAGCAGGTGTCCAGCTACGACACGATTGACGACCTGCGGCACTACTGCACGCTGTCGGCGGATCCGGTCGGCCGACTGGTGCTCGCGGTGATCAGCGCTGCAACGCCAGAGCGAATCGCCTGGTCGGATCAAGTCTGCACCGGCTTGCAACTCGTCGAACATTGGCAGGACGTCGCAGAAGACCACGCCCGCGGCCGGGTCTACCTGCCGCAGGTCGATATGAAGCGCTTCGGGGTGACCGACGCCGACCTGGGTGCGCCGCACGCGACGCCCGCCTTGAAGTCATTGCTGGCCTTCGAGTCGGCGCGAGCGCGCGAGTTTCTCGACGCCGGTGTGCCGCTGGTGAAGTCGATCAGCGGACGCCCGAAGCTGGCGATCGCCGGCTTCGTCGCCGGTGGTCGCGCTGCGCTGCACGCGATCGCGGCTGTCGATTTCGACGTCTTGCCTGGCGCACCGAAATCGAATTCTCGCCGAAGGGTGCGCGAGACCATCGGTGTGCTCGCCGGCCGGTTAGCCCCAACCGAAACGGTGACCGGCCGATGAGCGCGAGCCAAGCAGAGGTCAGTGCGGCCTACGCCGAGTGCGAGCGTGTCATGGTCAGCGCGGCGAAGAACTTCTCTTACGGCATCCGACTCTTGGCGCCCGAAAAGCGTGGCGCGCTCGCTGCCGTCTACGCGCTCGCGCGGCGCATCGACGACATCGGTGACGGCGAGTTGCCAAGTGACGAGAAACTCCGCCTGCTCGACGACGCGCGCCGCGACATCAAGGCGATCGGCGAGCCCACCGAGGATCCGATCTTGCTGGCGCTCGGCGACGCCGGATCGCGGCTGCCGATCCCGATGGCGGCCTTCCTCGAACTGGTAGACGGTTGCGAACTCGATGTTCGCGGCGCGAGGTTCGAGACCTTTCCCGACCTGCAGCACTACTGCCGCTGCGTGGCTGGCTCGATCGGCCGGCTCTCAGTCGGCGTCTTCGAGGCCACCGATCCGGCAGCTGCCGAGCCGCTCGCCGATGCGCTCGGCGTTGCCCTGCAACTCACCAATATCTTGCGCGATATTCGCGAAGATCTTAGTAATGGCAGGGTTTATCTGCCGCAAGAAGAACTCGACGCGGCCGGTGTCGTGCTGCGGTTCGACGACCACGGCAACGTGGTCGACGAAGGCGGTCGGGTATCGGCGCTGGTGCGCGAGCAAGCGGGCCGCGCCGAGAAGTGGTACCGCGAAGGCTTGCAGTTGCTGCCGCTACTCGACCGGCGCAGCGCGGCCTGCTGCTCGGCAATGGCCGGCATCTATCACCGCCTGCTCGGCCGTATCGAACGCGAGCCGCAGGCCGTGCTGAGTCGACGAATCTCGTTGCCCGCGTGGGAAAAGGCCTACCTCGCCGCTCGCAGCCTGGCCGCCCGCAAGAGTGGTGCGACGGGTAATGGGCCCGCCGCGATGAAGCGCGCCGATACGGGCGGTCGGCAATGACGCGGCCCGAGGTCGTCGTTGTCGGCGGCGGCCTCGCCGGACTTGCCGCGGCGATCCGCGCCGCCGATGCCGGCTGGAAGGTCACGCTGCTCGAATCGCGGCCAAGGCTCGGCGGCGCGACCCATTCGTTCACTCGGGCATTCGAGGGCGGCGAACTCGACGTCGACAACGGTCAGCATGTGTTCTTGCGCTGCTGCACGGAATATCGCGCGTTCTTGCGCCGCCTCGGCGTCGAGTCGGACACCTACTTGCAGCCGCGGCTCGACGTGCCGGTCATCGATCCGGTGACCGAGAAGCGCGCCCGGCTCAAACGTGACCGGCTACCTGCACCGCTGCACCTCGCCCGGGCGCTTCTGACCTACCGCGTGTTGTCACCAGCCGATCGGGCGCGGGCGATTTGGGGTGCGTTGCGACTGCGCGGCGTCGATCGCGACGCCGCGCGGGCCGACGCGGTGAGTTTCGGCGACTGGCTGCGGGCGCACCACCATACCGCCGAAACGATCGAGCGCCCGTTCGACGTATTCACGGTCGCCACCTTGAACGCGCCGGCCGACCAGGCGTCGCTCCGCTTGGGCGCGATGGTGTTCCAGGACGGCTTGTTGCGCCACGCCGACGCGTGCGACATCGGCTACTCGACCGTGCCGCTCGGCACACTGCACGGTGAAGCCGCGCGCGCGGTGCTGACGGAGGCCGGTGCTGAGATGCACCTGCAAGCCAGGGTGCGCAGTATCGCGCGCAGCGATGGCGGCCGCCGTTGGCTGGTGCACGCCGACGAGCACACGTTCGAAGCCGACGCGGTCGTGCTCGCAACTGCCCACGACGTGACGGCTCGGCTGCTGCCGACCGACCTGGTCGGCGCCGCGTTCGCCGCCACGCCGGCCAAGCTCGACGTCTCACCGATCGTCAACGTGCACGTCGTCTACGACCGCCAGGTGCTCGACGAGCCGTTCGTCGCGGCCGTCGGCTCACCGGTGCAGTTCGTGTTCGACCGCACCCGCGCTTCGGGGTTGCCGACCGGCCAATACATCGCCGTCTCGGTGTCGGCGGCCGCTGAGTGGATCGACGAGCCGGTTGCCAAGCTGCGTGACGTCTTCGAGGCGGAGCTGGCAAAGGTGCTGCCTGCCGCCAGGCAGGCCGTCGTCCGCGACTTCTTCGTCACTCGCGAGCGAACCGCGACCTTTCGGCCGTCGCCAGGCAGCGCCGCCTTCCGGTCGCCGACGCGCACGCCCGCGCCCGGTCTGCTGCTCGCCGGCGCCTGGACCGATACCGGCTGGCCCGCCACCATGGAGAGTGCAGTTCGCAGCGGTTTCGCCGCTGCGGACGCGCTCGGGCCCGCGGCAACCGGCCGAAACCCGGGCAACGCAGGAATGGGGTCGCCCGCAGTGGGGTTGATCGAGCACGATGGCGGCAAGGTGAAGAGAAGTGGCAACGAGCGGGCGGGGCGCATCGAACCCGCCGAGGAGGCGCTTGCATGAGCCCGACTGCAGGTACTGCCGAGACCACCGAGCAGGAAGCCGTGAGCGAAGAATCCACGTCAGAGCCCGGAGCGGCTGACCCGGATCGACGGGCCCGCCAGGCTCCTGCCGCGCTCGGCGTCGTCCGCGATCTTGTCGACCCGCCGATGCGCGCCCTCGTCGACCGGCTCGCGCCTTCGGTGCGCCAGGTTTCGGCCTACCACTTCGGCTGGGTCGACGCCGACGGCACGGTCCGCCGCGCCAACAGCGGCAAGGCCGTGCGCCCGGCGCTCGCGGTGCTGTCAGCGCAAGCGGTCGGAGCCGAGGCCGAAGTCGGCATTCCCGGAGCGCTCGCCGTCGAACTGGTGCATAACTTCTCGTTGCTCCACGACGACGTGATGGATCGTGACGAGGAGCGCCGGCACCGTCCGACCGCCTGGACCATCTTCGGCTCGTCGGCAGCGATTCTCGCCGGTGACGCGTTGCTGGCGCTGGCTTTCGAAGCGCTGCTCGACGTCGTACCCGAGCGTTCGCAAGCTGCCCACCGCGCGATCGCACGAGCGACCCAAGAGCTCATCGTCGGCCAGGTCGACGACCTCGACTTCGAGCGGCGGCTCGATGTAGGCGTCGCCGAATGCCTCGACATGGCGAGCGGAAAAACCGCCGCGCTGATGGCGTGCGCCACGTCGATCGGCGCGCACCTCGCGGGGGCGCCCGACGACACGGTCCGAGCGCTCGACACCTTCGGCCGCGAACTGGGGCTGGCATTCCAGCTGGTCGACGACCTGCTCGGCATCTGGGGTTCGACAGCCACCACCGGCAAGCCCGTAGGCGCCGATCTGCGCGCCCGCAAGAAGAGCCTGCCCGTCGTGGCGGCCATGGCATCGGGCAGTGCGGCCGGCGCCTCACTTCGCGACCTCTACGCGTCCGGCGACCTCGACGCCCACTCCGATCCTGCCGTCATCGCCCGCGCCGCCGAACTGGTCGAGGCTGCAGGCGGTCGCCAGTGGGCCAGCGACGAAGCAGCGCGTCGGCTCGCCATCGGCTGTGCCGCGTTGCGCGAGGCCGACCTGAAGCCGGGCCCACGCGAGTCATTGCTCGAAATCGCCGAGTACGTGACGGCACGGGACCACTGACATGACCCTCGCAGCCGATCATCCCGATCGCCTTCGCTCACCACGCCGGGCCAGCGCACCTGGCGTCGGGCAGCCGACCGGGGCGCGTCTCGCCCTCGAGCGTGCCCGCGACCACCTGCTCGGTCTGCAAGACGACGCCGGCTGGTGGAAAGGCGAGCTCGAGACCAACGTGACGATGGAAGCCGAAGATCTGATGCTTCGGCAGTTCCTCGGCATCCGCGAGGAAGAGCAGACCCAGGAAACTGCCCGCTGGATACGTGCGAAGCAGCGCGACGACGGCACCTGGGCCACCTTCTACGCAGGCCCGGCCGATGTTTCGACCACGGTCGAGGCGTACGTTGCGCTGCGCCTCGCCGGCGACGACCCGAGCGAACCGCACATGGCCAAGGCCGCCGAGTTCGTGCGCTCGGCCGGCGGGGTCGAGAACTCACGGGTCTTCACCCGGCTGTGGCTCGCGCTGTTCGGTTTGTGGTCGTGGGACGACCTGCCCACCATGCCGCCCGAGATGATCTTCTTGCCGGCCTGGTTCCCGCTGAACATCTACGACTGGGCATGCTGGGCACGGCAAACCGTCGTCCCGCTCACGATCGTGAACACGATCCGGCCGAACCGGCCGATGGGCTTCGAGATCGACGAGCTGCGCACCTTCGTGCCGGTCACCGTCAAGCAGGCAGCACCCTGGACCGTCGCCGGCGCTTTCCAGCGGCTCGATCGCGCGCTGCACGCGTACAGCAAGGTGGCCCGCAGTGGCCCCGCCCGAAGCTTGCGGCGGCTGGCGATGCGCCGCGCCGCCGAGTGGATCATCGCGCGCCAGGAGGCCGACGGTTCGTGGGGCGGGATCCAGCCGCCGTGGGTCTATTCGTTGATGGCGTTGAACCTGCTCGGTTATTCGATCGACCATCCGGTGATACGCAAGGGCCTCGAAGGCCTCGACGCGTTCACGATTCGCGAGCCGATCGGCGATTCAGCAGCCATCACCCGCCGACTCGAAGCCTGCCAGTCACCGGTCTGGGATACCGCACTCGCCGTCATCGCGTTGTCCGACGCTGGGCTTGCGGCCGATGACCCGCGCCTCGTCAAGGCCGGCCAGTGGCTGGTCGGCGAAGAGATCACCGTGAAGGGCGACTGGTCGGTCAAGCGGCCGCACCTGTTGCCGGGCGGTTGGGCATTCGAGTTCGACAACGACGGCTACCCCGACACCGACGACACCGCCGAGGTCGTGCTGGCATTGCGGCGGGTCCAGATCCCCGAGCAGCGCCAGCTGAAGGGCTCGATCCGGCGCGGTGTGTCGTGGACTCTCGGCATGCAGTGCAAGGACGGCGGGTGGGGCGCGTTCGACGTCGACAACACTCGCTACCTGATCCTGAAGCTGCCGTTCTGCGACTTCGGCGCAGTGATCGACCCGCCCACCGCCGACGTCACGGCACACATCGTCGAGATGCTCGGCGCGCTCGGTATGGCTGACGGTCCGGCCGCCCGGGCCGGCATCGCCTGGCTGCTGCGCAGCCAGGAAGCTGACGGGTCATGGTTCGGGCGCTGGGGCGCGAACTATGTCTACGGCACCGGCGCTGTGGTGCCTGCGCTCGTCACGGCAGGGGTGTCGCCGTCCGCGCCTGCGATTCGGCGCGCGGTTCGTTGGCTCGAGCGGCACCAAAACGCAGACGGAGGCTGGGGAGAGGATCTCCGCTCGTACAAGGAGCCGAAGGCGTGGGTGGGGCGTGGCGATTCGACCGCCTCGCAGACGGCATGGGCGTTGCTGGCACTGCTGGCGGCGGGCGAGGATTCCGACGCGGTGCGCCGCGGCGTCGACTGGCTGGTCGAGACCCAGCGCCCCGACGGCACCTGGGACGAGCCGCAATACACCGGCACCGGATTTCCCGGCGACTTCTCGATCAATTACCACCTCTACCGGTTGATCTTCCCGATCAGCGCACTGGGTCGCTACAGCCGCTACTGCCGTAACCTCGCCGCCGACCGGGTCATCGATCTCACGGGGGGCAGGGCTGCCACCGCGATCCCTGGCCAGCACGACAGCAGCCGATGACCGCTCCCTTGTTGTATGCCGCGCTTGGCATCGAAGCGCGGGCAGTGCGGCGCGGGTGGCGAGGTGCCGACGTCACGGTGATCGGCATAGGGGGCAAACGCCTCGACTCCGGGCCGGCCGCTTCAGCGTCTGCCCGGCCCGTCGTGCTGTTCGGATTCTGCGGCGCGCTCGACGCTGCGCGTAATCCGGGCGACGTCGTCGTGGCCACAGCAATCGACGACGGCTCAGTGATCGTCGACCTGCCCGCTGCTCAAGACATTCTCGGCGTTTTGAGACGCGGCGGCATTGCGGCGTCCGGCGGCATTGTGTTCTGCAGCAAGCACATCGTGCGAGGTAACGAGCGGCAGACGCTCGCCGGCCGCGCGACCGCCGTCGACATGGAGTCGGGTCCGGCGCTTGCTGCAGTCGGTGCAAACCGGCTCGCGGTGGTGCGAGTTGTGGTCGACACGCCCCGGCACGGCCTCGTGCGTGCGTCGCTTTTCAGCGGACGACGGGTGTGGCGCGCGTTGCGCGAGGTTGGCGCCGCGCTCGCTAGTGGGTATGAGGCAACAGATCAACGGGTGTCGACGTCCGGTAACGTCGATCTCGCGGCACGGGCATCACAGGTATCACGGGTTTCACTGCAGGCCGGCGCGCACGTTGCCGGCCCAACTGAGAAAGGCTGAGGCCATGGCGGTTCCACTTCGGCAAGGCGTTCGGATCGGCGCCTACCTGGCCAAGCAGCGCATGAAGAAGGTCGACAAGTTTCCGCTGATCGTCGAACTCGAGCCCCTGTTCGCCTGCAACCTGGCGTGCGAGGGGTGCGGCAAGATCCAGCACCCGCACGACATCTTGAAGCAGCGCATGCCGGTCGAGCAGGCCATCGCCGCTGTTGAAGAATGCGGCGCGCCGATGGTTTCGATCGCCGGCGGCGAGCCGCTGATGCACCCACAAATCGAGGTCATCGCGCAAGAACTCATCAAGCGCAAGAAGTTCGTCTACCTGTGCACGAACGCGCTCCTCATGCCGAAGAAGATCGATCTTTTCAAGCCGTCGCCGTACTTCTCGTGGGCCGTCCACATCGACGGGCTTGAAGAGCGCCACGACGAGTCGGTGGCGAAGAAGGGCGTCTTCGCCCAAGCGGTCGACAACATCAAAGAAGCGCAGCGCCGCGGGTTCCGGGTCACGACGAACACCACGGTGTTCAACACCGATACGCCGCAGACCGTGATCGACGTTCTCGACTTCCTCAACAATGACCTCAAGGTCGACCAGATGATGATCTCGCCGGCCTACGCCTACGAGAAGGCGCCCGACCAGGAGCACTTCCTCGGAGTCGAAGAGACTCGCGAGCTTTTCCGCAAGGCGTTCGCCGACGGTCGGCGTAAGAAATGGCGGCTCAACCACTCGCCGCTGTTCCTCGACTTCCTCGAAGGCAAGGTCGACTTCGGCTGCACCGCGTGGGGCATCCCGAGCTACTCCTTGGTCGGCTGGCAAAAGCCGTGCTACTTGATGAACGACGGCTACGTGAAGACCTACAAGGAGCTCGTCGAGGAGACCGATTGGGATCTCTACGGGCGCGGTAGGGACGAGCGCTGCGACAACTGCATGGCCCACTGCGGATACGAGCCCTCCGCCGTGATCGCCACGAGCCGCTCGCTGCGCCAGTCCTTGCGCGCGCTGCGCGCCGCCTAGGTTCGACTAAGACGCGCGCCCTCAACGCTGCGGTCCGCGAACGGCGGGCC
>JBOGEK010000475.1:0-1851 GCA_050743645.1 Acidothermaceae bacterium | reverse complement strand
CTGGTCGGCTCACCGGCGATCACCGACATCAACTGCCGCGCCGCGATCGCGCCGTAGCCAGGAATGTCGCGCGACACCGCGGTGAGCGCCGGATGTACGAGTTGGCATAGCGGCGAATCGTCCCACGCCACAAGGGAAACGTCGGCCGGAACGGTCAGGCCCATCTCGTGGGCCACCGCAAGGCCAGCAACGGCCATCACGTCGTTGTCGTACAGGATGGCGGTAGGTGCGTCGGGCGAACTGAGTAGCCGCCTGGTGGCTCGGGCGCCGTCCTCACCGGTGTAGTCGGAGGAGATCGTCACCGCCGGTTCGACCCCGCACTCGCGGCAGGCCTGCGCGAACGCGTCGGTGCGGATGGCCGTGTGCAGCAACTCGGGGAGCCCGCCGACCCGGGCGATCCGCCGATGCCCGAGCGCGGCAAGATATTCGACTGCCTCGACGATCGCTGCGGCGTCGTCGGCCCAGACTCTCACCAAGTTCTTGGTGCCGGACGACGCACCGATGACCACGGCCGGCAAGGCCAGTTCTTCAAGCACCTCGATCCTCGGATCGTCAACTCTGACGTCGCATACCAGCACGCCGTCGACGCGCCGCTCTCCCCACCAGCGCCGATACACCGCCAACTCTGCAGCCTGGTCGGCGACGACCTGAAGCGTGAGGGCGTACGACCGAGCAGACAACTCGGCCTCCACGCCACTGATCAACTCCATGAAGAAAGGTTCGACGCCCAAGATTCGCGCCGGACGGCGCAAGGCCATTCCGACGTTGTTGCTCGGCGCACCCGACAGGGCGCGTGCCGCGCCGTTGGGATTCCAGCCGATCTCGCGAGCGATGTCGAGAACGCGGCGGCGGGTTGATTCCGAAACCCCGCGTTGGCCGTTGAGGGCGAACGAAACAGCACCCTTCGAGACGCCAGCCTCACGGGCGATATCGGCGATCGTCGGTCGTTTCACTTCGTCCCTCACGACAGGAGAAGCTAGCACGCAAATGGCTTGCGGATGCCTGTGCTGCGGTGGCAACTCAGGCAGTTCACGGCGCGGACGGGCTAGCAGGACAACGGTACTAGACCGGTACAGCGATAGATGGGGCGCCACGACGGCCTTCATATCGACGGGCTGTCGGCGACTGTGCAATCAGCCGCCTTTCTGTTACTAGCAAAGCTTTATGAGGCCGGACTAGGTCACGGATTGATCTCGGACGTTGACACTTAACCGTTCCAGTAGTTGAGTACCCGCATCGCTCCGCCGCCGAGCCGGGACCGTTGGAGCCCGGGCTCGGCTCGGCGCCGGGGTGTCCCTGGCTGTGGCTGTTTCCCCTACGCCTCCATCGAAAGGCCCGTTATGCAGCGCAACTTCGCCAAGGTCGTCCGCGATGGTCGCCCCGTCAGTTGGCTCGGTGCGAACTTCTGGTCGCGCCGGGGCGGTCCGCTGATGTGGCGAGACTTCGATGCGGCGATCGTGCGCGGCGAACTGGCGGTACTTCGCGATCACGGCCTGAATCTGACGCGTTCCTTCTTCTACTGGCCCGACTTTCACCCCGAACCGCACACCATTGACGAGGCCTGCGTCGAGAGGTACCGCGAGTTCCTCGACCTGCACGTCGAGCTGGGTATGAGCACGATCCCAACGTTCATCGTCGGCCACATGTCAGGCGAGAATTGGGATCCGGCGTGGCGCAACGGACGCGATCTCTACGCCGACGTATGGATGGTCGGTCGCCAGGCCTGGTTCGCGGGCGAGATGGCTCGCCGATTCAAGAGCCATCCGGCGGTCGCGGGCTGGTTGTTGTCGAACGAGATGCCGATTTACGGTGCGCCGGCGACACGCGAGGTCGTCACCCCATGGGTGCAGG
>JBOGEK010000474.1:0-17279 GCA_050743645.1 Acidothermaceae bacterium | reverse complement strand
ACTCGGCGACGTCGAGATCGCCACGTGGGCTCCAGGCGGCACGCCGCAGCCGTTGACGCAATCAGGCCGGTTGGTCGGCGTCACCGACGGCGGCCAGGCGATGTGGCTGGATCGAAGCTGCCCGGCGGGTGTCCGTTGCGTGCTGTACTTCGGCGACAGTGGTGGTGTCGTGCCGACGTACGGTATTCAAGCGCCGATTGGCACGCAATACACCCCGCAGCGGGCGGCATTCGGCGGCAGTGGCTACCTTGCGGCGGTTGCGACCTACACCGGTACGGCGGCGGAGGGATCCGCCGTCCTCGTGCTGGTCGATCCCTACGACGGCTCCGCGAAGATCATGGCCGGCACAGACGGTGTCGTTGCGTCCGCAGGGATGTTCTGGGCGAACGGCCACTCATTGGTATTCGTCGCTGACAGTGCTGAGGGTGCCGACGGTGCTGATGGCGAGGCGACGGGTGCGACGCCGCGGCTGATGCGCTACGACGTTGACACCGGCACGAGTCAACTGTTCGGCCCAGCGGCGTTGCCCGAAGGAGTCCAGCTCCTGACGTCTTTCGGCTCGACGGACGACGTTACGGTGCTGCCGTGACTAGCGACCCTGCCGAGACTGCAGAGTCCGGCGCGAGTGAACCGGTCCGCCTGACCGCGTGGGTGCGAGGGCGGGTGCAACGTGTCGGCTTTCGCTGGTGGGTTCGCGCGCGGGCGCTCGAACTGGGCCTGGTCGGCAGTGCGTCGAACCTGGACGACGGCCGGGTGGAGGTGATCGCCGAGGGCGATCGCGCGATCTGCGAGCGGCTCTTGGAGTTGCTCGCCGGGCCGTCGACAGCGGCCAGGCCCGGCACCGTGACCGGGGTCGTCGAGCGGTGGTCACGGCCCGATGCGACGCGCCCTTCGCCGTCCGGCTTCGTCGAACGATGATCGGCTCGACTGCCTGCGCGTGACCGGAATCACCCGTACGCCAGGCGCGCGGTTAGTCCAAATATGAGATAGTTAGGCATAGCTTTTAGGGCCGGACATCGTGACCTGATCGTAACGGCGGGGTTGACCGGCACGGTATCGAGTGCGACCCTTGAAGCAACCACGACCACACCGCTGAAGCGGCACCCGGACGCGACCGCGTCCGCTCGCCGCAGGTCAGCACTCAGTGGAGGACCTCCATGGCAAAGGCGCTTGTCGGTTATCTCGGCGGTCCGGACCCTCGAATGTTGTCGGAAATGCGCCGACTTCAGGAGCGAGTTCGCGACCTCGAGAACGAGTGTCTTCGTCTGCAGGCGGCCAATGACGCGTTGAGCGCAGACGCCGCCGATCGCGACGAACTCATGACACTCTCGGTACCGGAGGCAGAGCCCGCCTTCACCTGATCACAGGCGAAGCGGGAGCACCGCAGTGAGACCGACCTGGTCGCACCGCCGCACACAATAGGGACGCCGCTCGCGGCGTCCCTTCTCTTTTCTCTTTTCTCTTTGTGCCGTCCGCCTTCGTGATCAAGCAGTTAGGCGCAACGGAACCAGCACGGAGTCGCGCCTAACTGCTTGATCACGACGAGTACTGGCGGAGCTGCCGGTAGGCTGGCCATCGGTTCGAGCTTCCTGCCGGCGTGGATCTTCGGCGTCGAGTCAGGGCAGTATTTCCCCGGCTGCTTCCCCGCTCGTCGACCCGCTCGATCGTCATGCCACCGATGCACCGGGAGCGCGTTGCTGTGTATCTGAAAAGCCTCACGCTTCGAGGGTTCAAGTCGTTCGCGTCCGCGACGACGCTGCGCCTCGAGCCGGGTATCACCTGCGTCGTCGGGCCGAACGGTTCGGGCAAGTCGAACGTCGTCGACGCCCTCGCGTGGGTGATGGGTGAGCAGGGCGCGAAAAGCCTGCGTGGCGGCAAAATGGAAGACGTCATCTTCGCCGGTACCGCCGGGCGCCCGCCACTCGGTCGCGCCGAGGTCTCGCTGACGATCGACAACACTGACGGCGCGCTGCCGATCGAATACTCCGAAGTGACGATCAGCCGCATCATGTTCCGCAACGGCGGTTCCGAGTATTCGATCAACGGGCAATCGTGCCGGCTTCTCGACGTCCAGGAATTGTTGTCCGACTCCGGCATCGGCCGCGAGATGCACGTGATCGTCGGTCAGGGCCAGCTCGACGCCGTCCTGCATGCCACACCCGAAGAGCGGCGCGGGTTCATCGAGGAAGCCGCCGGTGTGCTCAAACACCGCAAGCGCAAGGAAAAGGCGCTGCGCAAGCTCGACGCCATGCAGGCCAACCTCACGCGTGTGCAAGACCTCACCACCGAACTGCGCCGCCAACTCGGCCCGCTCGGCAAGCAAGCCGAGGTGGCGAGGCGGGCCGCCGTCGTCCAGGCCGATCTTCGTGACTCGAAGCTGCGGTTGCTGACAGACGACCTGATCTCGCTGAGTGGTGCGCTGAAGCAAGAGGTGGCCGACGAGACGGCGCTGCGCGACCGGCGGGCCGAACTCGAACGTGAACTCGAAGCGGCGAAGACCCGCGAGGCGCATCTCGAATCGGCCATGACCAGCGAGGCTCGTGACCTGGCTCGCGCCCAAGAGACCTGGTACCGGTTGTCGTCACTTCGCGAGCGGCTGCGCGGCACCGCGAGCATCGCCGCCGAGCGGCAGCGGCACGTCAAAGCAACCGAGGAGGAGACGCGCGAGGGGCGCGATCCCGAAGAACTCGCTCGCGACGCGGTCGCGGCCCGCGCCGAAGAGGCCGGGCTGGCGACGCAGCTCGACGAGCACAAAACTGCTTTGGCAGCAGCAGTTTCGCTGCGTCAAGCAGCAGAGGCCGCGCACGACGAAGAGCAGCGGCGGCTGGCTGCCGCGATCCGGGCCGCGGCCGACCGGCGCGAAGGTCTGGCGCGGCTGGCCGGTCAGGCGGCGGCGCAGCGCAGCCGGGTCGAGGCGGCCCAGGCCGAGATCGGCCGGTTGTCGACCGCGGTCGACGAGGCGCGGGCGCGGGCCGACTATGCGCAGATGGAATTCCACGCGCTCGAATCGCGAATCGCCGGCCTCGACGAGGGCGAGCTGAATCTCGACGCCGACTACGAGATAGCCGCCGAGGCGCTGGCCGACGCCGAAACTCGGTTGAACAAGCTCCGCGACGAAGAACGCGAGGTCGAGCGCGAACGTTCGTCACTGACGGCCCGGGCCGAAGCTCTCGAACTCGGACTCGCACGAAAAGACGGCACTGGAGCGCTGCTGGCGGCGTCCGACAAAATCTCGGGTCTGCTGGGCTCGGTCGCGGCGATCGTCGGGGTCGAGCCGGGTTACGAGCATGCTGTCGCCGCGGCACTCGGCTCGGCTGCCGACGCGGTTGCGGTGTCGTCGGTCGATGTCGCGGTCGACGCGCTCGATTTGTTGAAGGCCGCCGACGCGGGGCGGGCCGGCTTGCTGATCGGGTCGGACGGCGAAGCACCTGCCAGCTGGGCGCGGCCGACGCTGCCGGACGGCGCGCGATGGGTGACCGACGTCGTACGTGCACCCGAGGGATTGCGGCACTCGCTTGCCCGGCTCACCGACAAGGTGGCGATCGCCGACGATCTCGACGCGGCCCGCGCGCTGGTCCGTGAGCTGCCTGAGGTGCGGGTCGTGACCCGCGCGGGCGACCTGCTCGGTCGCGACTGGGCATTTGGCGGCTCGGCGAGTGTGCCCAGCATGCTTGAGGTGCAGGCCGCGCTCGATGAAGCGCGGCGCGGACTCACCGACGCCGCGCACCGGGCGGAGCGGCTGCGATTTTCGATCGCGTCGGTCGAGACCGAAGTCACGACGGCCTCGGCGCAGGCCGATGCAGCGCTCGCGCAGTTGCACGAATCCGACGCCGCCATGGCGGCCGTCGCCGAGCAGTTGGGTCAGTTGGGCTCGGCGGCTCGGTCCGCGGCCGCGGAGGCGGACCGGCTGGTCGGCTCGATCGCGCAGGCGCAGGAGGCGAGCACCCGCGACGTCGCGACGCTGGCCGAGCTTGAGGCGCGGCTCGCGTCGGCGCAGGAGGCTCCCGAGGAGGAGCCGTCGGCGGCCGAGCGGGATCGGCTGGCGGCGGAAGCGAACAGCGCGCGTGCTGGCGAGACCGAAGCGCGGCTGCTCGTTGGCACCGCCCAGGAACGGATGCGCGCCGTCGGCACTCGGGCTGCACAGCTGGAGGCGGCAGCGGCTGCCGAGCGGGAAGCACGCGAGCGTGCCGCGGCTCGCCGGATCAAGCGCGAACGCGAAGCAGTCGTGGCGACCGCGGTGGCGATCGGAGCGCAGGCCGTGCTCGCGCGGCTTGAGCTGTCCCTGGCGGGCGCGGCGGCCGAGCGTCAGGCGGCCGAGCAAACCCGTACGGTGCGCGAGGGCGAGTTGCTTGCGTTACGCACCCGCAGCCGTGAGCTGAGTGGCGAGATCGAGCAACTGACCGACGTCGTACACAAGGACGAGTTGGCTCGCGCCGAACAGCGGTTGCGCATCGAGCAACTCGAAGAGCGCGCGATGGAAGAGTTCGGCGTCGAACCAGAGACGCTGTTCGCCGAATACGGGCCGGACGTTTTGGTGCCGGTCTTTCCTGAGCCCGACGCCCCGGCCGATGCGCCGCTACCTTCGCCAGTGCCGTTCGTGCGGGCCGAACAGGAGAAGCGGGCGCGTTCAGCTGAACGCGCGCTGGCGCTGCTCGGCAGAGTCAACCCGCTTGCGTTGGAAGAATTCTCGGCGCTCGAAGAGCGGCACCGGTTCTTGAGCGAGCAGCTCGAAGACCTGAAGAAGAGCCGCAAGGACCTGCTCGACATCGTGCGTGAAGTCGACGAACGGGTGCAGCAAGTTTTCGCCGCCGCCTACGAAGACACCGCACGTGAATTCGAGGGTGTGTTCTCGCGGTTGTTCCCCGGTGGTGAAGGCCGCCTCATCTTGACCAACCCTGACGACATGCTCAACACGGGAATCGACGTCGAGGCGCGGCCGCCCGGCAAGAAGGTAAAGCGGCTGTCGCTGCTGTCGGGTGGCGAGCGGTCGCTGACCGCGTTGGCGCTGTTGGTGGCGATTTTCAAGGCGCGCCCGAGCCCGTTCTACGTGATGGACGAGGTCGAAGCCGCTCTCGACGACACCAACCTTCGTCGAATGCTGGGCATCTTCGAAGAGTTGCGCGCCGCCAGCCAGCTCATCGTCATCACTCACCAGAAGCCGACGATGGAGATAGCCGATGCGCTTTACGGCGTTTCGATGCGCGGTGACGGCGTAACGACGGTCATCAGTCAACGGCTAAGAGAAACCCAACCCGCGTAGGGCAGGTCGCGGTTGGGCGGGGGACCTCCGGTATTGCGGCTGCCGTGGGCCGTGGGCCGTGGGCCGTGGGCCGTTGGCCGTTGGCGACGACAGTCGCCGAGTGTCGAGTATCGGGTCATCTGCAGTGCGATCGGCCACCACTTACTCGACACTCGATGCGATGCAGACCCTTTGCTCGACCCTGAATCGTTCGACGTACGAGCGTCGTGCTCGTCAACGACGGACGACGCGAAACGCGGCATCAGACTGCCTGCTGCGAGTTGGCCAACCGCTCACCGACTGAAGGCTTGCTGTCGCTTGGTGGCAAAAAACGGACCACAGGCCTTCACTCGATGCGCCGGGGCCACGCCTAGATGATGTCGCGCTCGAGGTGCTCAAAGCCTGCAGCCGTCAGCCTTTCTCGGTAGTCGTCGGCATGCGGCGACTCGTTGACTTCTATGACGACCGGGTACTGCGGGTACTCGTCATAGGGGATTTCGTGTTCACTTTCGTTCACGTTCGATACCTCGTCAGCGAGATCGTCTCTGCTAGTGCTGCTGCCGCTTCGAGCGGCGGGAAGAACAGGCCGCCGATGGCGAGGACGACGACGGCGATGCTGGCGAGCAGCGAAATCTCTCCGGCGACGGCGGTGAGTTGCGACAGCGCTGCACGCCACATCGTGGCCGCCCAGTGCGTAACGGCGTGTGTGACGTGGTGCCACCAGGACTGGTTGCGGATGCCCTGGTGGGAGGCCGCCTCCAGTGCCGTGGCCGCGCCCTCTCGCTGCGCTTCGTACGCGGCTTCGTTGCCGGTCGTCGCCTGCTTCACCCGCGCGGCGGCGTCGTCGATCGCGCCTTGGTACCGCGGCGCCGTTGGCGATGGGACCGGCGCGCCGGTGGCGGCGGCAGCGGCGGCGGTTGCGTCCGCACGCTCAGCGGCGGCTTGCGCCGCGGTTGCCGATTGCAGGTCGGCTTCGGCGCGCTCGGCGGCCGAGATTGCAGTGCGCGACCGCTGTTGCGCGTCGCCCAGCATGCTGGCGTAGCCGCTCAACGCTTGCCCGGCGGCGCCGTATGACGCGGTGACCTTGGCGAGCTTCGGCGGCAAGGTCGCCGACCGGGCGCGCGCGCCGACCGCTGCCTCGCCAGTCCACGTCGATGCCGATGTGGCGAGCGCCCGGAGCCTGCTGGCCTGGCGTGAAACTTCATCGGCTATAGCGCTCATCGTGCGGGCAGCGCTTGCCACCGCGAGGGGATCGCCGACAACGGGATCGAGAACAGACCCAGGCATGGTCGTGACCGTAGCCAGTTCGCGATCACCTGTGCGCTGCCCAAACCGGTCGCTGTGGATAACCGACAATCGCCGCCGCAAAGGGGCGCCGGATATCGGAATGCAAGACTGGCTTTCGTGCAGACCATCATCGAAATCGTGATCGCCGTCGTCGTCATCCTCGCGGTCGGCAGCGGGCTGCTGCTTCGGTCGCGCCGACCCCGAGGCGTGGCGGAGCGTCGTCCGACTCAAGTGATCCCGTCGCCGGGCAAGGCACCGGGAGAGGGGCAGGTCAGCGCCGAAGAACTTGACGCCCAGCTCGATGCTGCGATCGAGCGCCCCGAAGCCGACGCGCTCAGCGCCGATACCGCGCTGCAGCCCGACGTCGCTGAGATGCCCGAACCGGCGGCGGGCCGCCTGGTGCGGCTGCGCACGCGGCTCGCCCGGTCGGAGTCGACACTCGGCAAAGGGCTGCTCGCGCTGCTGTCGCGCGACAACCTCGACGACGCCACCTGGGACGAAGTCGAAGACCTTCTCTTGACCGCCGACGTCGGTGTGGCTGCCACCACCGAACTCGTCAGCTCGCTGCGTGCACAGGCGAAAGTGCTCGGCACCCGCACTCCTGACGACGCGCGGCGGTTGCTGCGGGAGGGCCTCATCGAACTCGTCGACCCCAAGCTCGATCGCAGCATCGCCACGATCAGGCCGGACGGCGATGGGCCTGCCGTCGTGCTTGTCGTTGGCGTCAACGGAACCGGCAAGACCACGACCGTCGGCAAGATGGCTCGGCTGCTCGTGGCCGAGCACCGTCACGTCGTGCTCGGTGCCGCCGACACATTCCGCGCGGCTGCCGCCGATCAACTCGAAACCTGGGGCCGGCGCGTCGGTGCCCAAACGGTGCGCGGTCCTGAGGGCGGCGATCCGGCGTCCGTCGCATTCGACGCGGTGAAGGCGGGCATCGAAGGTATGGCCGACACGGTTCTCATAGACACCGCCGGCCGGCTGCATACCAAGGCGGGGCTCATGGACGAACTCGGCAAGGTCAAGCGGGTCGTCGAAAAGCACGGCCTGGTCGACGAAGTGCTGCTCGTGCTCGATGCCACCACGGGTCAGAATGGGCTCGTGCAGGCTCGGGTTTTTGCCGAGGTGGTAGCGATTTCCGGCGTCGTGCTCACAAAACTCGACGGGACGGCGAAGGGCGGCATCGTCATTTCGGTGCAACGCGAACTCGGAGTGCCGGTCAAGCTGATCGGCTTGGGCGAGGGACCCGACGACCTCGCGCCATTCGAGGCCGAGGCCTTCGTCGACGCATTGCTCGGGAGCTAACTATCGAAGTTGTCGCAGCCGCGTGGCAGCGTGATGCCATGACAGTTTCGATGCAAGGATTGCGCACCGTCATCTACCCCGCACCCGATCTTGATTCAGCCAAGGCGTGGTGGAGCAACCTGCTCGGCTTCGGGCCGTATTTCGACGAGCCTTTCTACGTCGGCTTCGAGGTCGGCGGCTACGAACTCGGGCTGTTGCCCACTGCCGAGCCGGCCGAGGGTGCGCTCACCTATTGGGGTGTACCCGATGCGGCAGCCGCGGTCGCCGCGGCAGAGGCGCTCGGTGCCACCGTGCACTCGCCGGCGACCGAGGTGGGCGACGGAATCGTGACGGCCACCGTCACCACGCCGGTGGGCTCGATCGTCGGGTTTATCTACAACCCGCACTTCAGGGCCACCTAGACCGCGGTGGATTCATGATCATGAAGGTTTTGGGGGCTATACCAACCTAAATCCTTCATGATCATCGCGTAGGTGCGTATGTGCGTAGGTGCGTAGGTGTCGAGGTCGGACGGCTAGGCTCCTCTGCCCCCTGCCCCTGCCCCCTGCCCTCTGCCCTCCGCCCCTCGGCCTTCGCTGCCGTGCTGAGGTGACGTAATGAACGTGTAACTCGGCGCTCGCGATTTGACGCCCACGAAACGAACGGGTGCCTTCTCGGTAATGCGGTTAGCCGAAAGTCTGGTCTGGCGAGAGGAATGCGACAGCGCGGTCGTCCCTCCGCCGTCGATGTCTGTCGTGACCGGACGGAGTGACATGCCGAAGTTGGACGCCGGCAACACCGCGTGGATGCTCGCTGCTACCGCGCTCGTGTTGCTGATGACGCCGGGCCTCGCCTTCTTCTATGGCGGCATGGTTCGGAGCAAGAACGTATTAGCGATGCTGATGCAGAACTTCGTCTGCATGGGCATCGTCAGCGTGCTGTGGGTAATCGACCTGTTCAGTCTGGCTTTCGGTGCCGACAAGTGGCATGGCCTGATCGGTAGCGCCACGAGTTTCGGTGGTATGGCCCATGGCGGTGACATTTGGGCAACGGGAGTGCCAACGACGGTCATCGCTGCCTTCCAGATCACCTTCGCCATCATCACGCCCGCGCTCATTACGGGCGCCGTTGCCGACCGGCTCAGATTCGCGCCGTTCGTAGTTTTCGTGACGGCATGGTCCGTTCTGGTTTATGCGCCGGTCGCTCACTGGGTCTGGGGCGGTGGTTGGTTGGCGAGCTTCGGCGCGGTAAAAGATGCAGCGACCGGCGCGATAACGAAGCTCGGCGTCGAGGATTTCGCCGGCGGAACCGTCGTCCACATCAATGCCGGTGTCGCGGGGTTGGCATTGACGTTGGTGCTCGGTAAGCGCATCGGCTGGCCCAAAGAACGAATGCGTCCGCACAACGTGCCGTTCGTGTTGCTGGGTGCGGGATTGCTGTGGTTCGGCTGGCTCGGATTCAACGCAGGTAGCGAACTTGCGGCCGACGGCACCGCGGGCTTTGCGTTGCTCAACTCGGTCGTTGCAACTGCGGCCGCGATGCTCGGATGGCTTGCCGTCGAGAAGATTCGTGACGGCCATTCGACGACGCTAGGCGCCGCATCCGGCTTGGTGGCCGGGCTTGTTGCGATCACGCCTGCGTGCGGGTTCGTCACCCCCGTCGGCTCGATCTTCATCGGGCTCATCGCAGGTGTCGTATGTGCATTGGCCGTGGCGATCAAGTTCAAGCTGAAGTTCGACGACTCGCTCGACGTGTTCGCCGTGCACCTCATCGGCGGCATTATCGGCGCGCTGTCGATCGGTTTCTTCGGCCAGGACGCCGTAAACTCCCTCGGCCGTGATGGCCTTTTCTACGGTGGTGGCCTCGGGCAGCTCGGCCGGCAAGCCGTCGGCGTCGGCTCGGTGCTCGCGTTTACCTTCGTCGTGACGTTCGCGATCGCCAAGGTCATCGACATGACGATGGGCCTGCGAGTCTCGCGCGACGTCGAACTCGAGGGCCTCGACATCAACCTGCACGCCGAATCCGCCTACGATTACGGGAGTCCGGCCAGTCACAGCACTGCAACGCACGCAGCACTGACCGCAGCGCAGAAGGTGGACGCATGAAACTCATCACCGCAATCGTCAAACCCTTCAAGTTGGACGACGTGAAGTCGGCGCTCGAAACGTTCGGCGTGACCGGCATGACCGTCAGCGAGGCCAATGGTTATGGCAGGCAGCGCGGGCATACCGAGATTTACCGTGGCGCCGAATACGAGATCGACCTCGTGCCCAAGGTGCGGCTCGACGTTCTGGTCGACGACGACGATGCCGATGACGTCGTTGAGGTCATCGTGAAGTCGGCGCAGACCGGCAAGATCGGCGATGGCAAGGTGTGGGCGGTGCCGGTCGATACGGTGGTGCGAGTGCGCACGGGCGAGCGTGGCAATGGCGCACTGTGAGCCGGCGGCGAACGTTGGCGCACTGTGAGCCGGCGGCGAACGATGCGACGCCGTGACGCAATAGCAACGGAGATTTGCCTGTGACGTCGCAAAATCCGGTGGCGGCCGCGCTCGAAGCCGAGCGTGGCCGCCGCGCGTCTGAGGCTGACAGTTGGCTGGTCGAGTTGCTGGCCGACGTCGAAGGTGTCGCGCTGGTCGCGGTGGGAGGTTATGGCCGCAAAGACCTCGGTCCCGGCAGCGATCTCGATGTGCTGATGCTGCACGACGGTCGATCCGATATTGCCGCCGTTGCCGACAAAGTTTGGTACCCGATCTGGGATTCGGGCACGAAACTCGACCACTCGGTGCGCACGGTTGCCGAGGCTGTCGCGGTCGCGAACGACGACCTCAAAGCCGCGCTCGGCATCCTCTACTCGCGGCACGTCGCTGGAGACGCCGACCTGACGGATCGCCTTCGCCAGCACGCTTTTGCCAACTGGCGCGCGCGAGCCACGAAGCGGTTGCCTGAACTGCACGAGATGGTTCGTGAACGGGCCGAGCGGCTCGGCGAAGTGTCGTTCCTGCTCGAGCCCGACCTGAAAGAAGCCCGTGGGGGCTTGCGTGACGTGCACGCACTCGAAGCGATCGCTGCGGCCTGGATCGCCGCCGGCCCCGGACCCGCGGTCAAGGCAGCGCACCGCCGGTTGATCGACGTCCGCGATGTTTTGCAAGAAGTCACGGATCGCGCCACCACGCGCATGGTTGCCCAAGAACAGCCTGCTGTTGCTGAAAAACTCGGGCTCGCCGATGCCGACGAGCTGTTGCGTGCCGTCAGCGAAGCCGGCCGAACGATCGCCTACGCCAGCGATGTGACGTGGCGGTCGGTCGACGGCAGCCTTCGACGTCGTCCGAAAGCCGAACGCAAGCCGCTCGCCGAGGGCGTGGTCGAGCAGGACGGTGAGGTGGTGCTCGCTCGCGGCGTCGACCCGTCG
Organism: Acidothermaceae bacterium; assembly: GCA_050743645.1. Classification (GTDB taxonomy): domain Bacteria; phylum Actinomycetota; class Actinomycetes; order Acidothermales; family Acidothermaceae; genus JBOGEK01. Next base: position 6,058 of record JBOGEK010000474.1, on the reverse strand, counting down.
TCCGACCCGGTGCTCATGCTTCGAGCGGCGGCAGCAGCGGCGCAGGCCGGGCTGCCGCTCGCGCCACCGACCGTCGACGTGCTGGCGAGCGCGTCGCCACCGATGCCGGTGCCGTGGCCGCCGGCGGCGCGTGATGCGTTGGTCGCGCTGCTCGGTGCGGGGCGTCCGGCGCTGGTCGTGTTCGAAGCGCTCGATCAGGCCGGCTTGATGGTGCGGCTGATTCCCGAATGGGAATCGGTGCGCTACTTGCGCCAGCGCAATCCGTTGCACAAGTTCACGGTCGATCGCCACCTCGTCGAGACGGCGATCGAAGCGGCTGCGTTCACCCGCCGGGTTGCCCGCCCCGACCTGCTGCTTCTCGGCGCACTGCTGCACGACATCGGCAAGGGCGGCACTGCCGGTTTGGCAGGCGTTTCAGCCGCCGACGACCATTCGACGATCGGCGCCAAGCTGGTGCCGCAAATCGCCGCGAGGCTCGGTGTCAGCGACGCCGACACCGCTGTGTTGGTGGCGATGGTGCGGTACCACTTGCTGTTGCCGCAGACCGCGACCCGACGCGACCTCGACGATCCCGCCACCGTCAGCGGGGTCGCCGAAACGGTCGGGTCTGCGCAGCTGCTGGAGTTGCTCGCCGCGCTGACCGAAGCCGACGCACGCGCCACCGCCCCCGGCATGTGGGACGACTGGCGAGCTCGCCTCGTCGCCGACCTTGTACGCCGGACGACGGCAGTGCTTGCGGGTGACGCATTGCCGGCGCCGCGGGTCGAGCTGTCAACAACCGTCGCCGAACTGGCGTGGCGCGGAGAGTTGGCCATCGTCGCCGACCTGGCTGCCACCGGCAGCCGTGTCACGGTTATTGCCCCCGACCAGCCGGGACTCCTGTGGCGGTCGGCCGGCGTGCTCGCGTTGCACCGGCTCGCGGTTAGGGCCGCCACCGCGACCTCGGTCGGGCCGACGGCCGTGACGATCTTCGAGGTGGAGCCGATCTATCTGGGCGAGATCGAGCCGGCCCGGATCCGCGATGACATGCGCCGGGCGCTCGACGGCAGCCTTGACGTTGCGGCCCGGTTGGCCCGCAGGGCGTCGTCCGCTATGTCACGCAAGACCATCGCGCTGCCACCCCCGCGCGTTTTGTTGCCGGGCGGGGCGTCCGACGCGGCGACAGTGCTCGAAGTGCGCGCGCACGACCGACCCGGGTTGCTGTTCACCGTCACCCAAGTGCTGGCCGAGTGTGGGCTCGACGTGCGGTCGGCGCGGGTCGAGACGCTCGGCGCCGAGGTGGTCGACGCGTTCTACCTCACCGATGCAGCTGGCCGGGCCCTCGAGCCGGCGCGCGCCGAGGCCGTGCGGATGGCCGTCGAATCGGCCCTGAGCACTTCGTGATCAAGCAGTTAGGCGCAATCCCGGGCTGCGCCGGTTGCGCCTAACTGCTTGATCACGAAGTGGCGGCGACGGTCCCGGTAGGCTGCGAACCGTGTTCGACACCCTGTCCGACCGGCTCGAGTCGGTCTTCAAGTCCCTTCGCAGCAAGGGCCGGCTTTCCGACGCCGACATCGACGCCACCGCACGCGAGATCCGGGTCGCGCTGCTCGAGGCCGACGTCGCCTTGCCCGTTGTCAAGGACTTCATCGCGGCCGTCAAAGAGCGAGCCCGAGGTGCCGAGGTCTCTCAGGCGCTGAACCCTGCGCAGCAGGTCATTTCGATCGTCAACGACGAACTGGTGCGCATCCTCGGCGGCGAGACTCGTAGGTTGCGATTCGCGAAGAACCCGCCGTCGGTGATCATGCTCGCGGGCCTGCAGGGTTCGGGTAAGACGACGCTCGCCGGCAAGCTCGCGAAGTGGTTGGCATCGCAAGGGCATGCGCCGTTGCTGGTGGCGGCCGACCTGCAGCGGCCTAACGCAGTCCAGCAATTGCAGGTGCTGGGCGAGCGGGCGCGCGTTCCGGTTTTCGCACCCGAACCGGGGTCTGGTGTTGGTGACCCGGTCGTCGTCTCTCGCGCGGCTATCGAGCACGCTAAGCGGCAACAGCACGACATCGTGCTCGTCGACACCGCCGGCCGGCTCGGCGTCGACGCCGAGATGATGCAGCAGGCGATCGATATTCGTGACGCCGTCTCGCCCGACGAAATCCTGTTCGTCGTCGACGCAATGATCGGGCAGGACGCCGTCAACACCGCCCTCGCTTTTCTAGACGGCGTCGGCTTCGACGGCGTTGTGCTCACGAAGTTGGACGGCGATGCCCGCGGTGGTGCGGCTTTATCGGTCGCTTCCGTCACCGGGCGTCAGGTGATGTTCGCGAGCACCGGCGAAAAGCTCGAAGATTTCGATGTTTTCCACCCCGAGCGTATGGCGTCGCGCATCCTCGGCATGGGCGACATCATGACGCTCATCGAGCAGTCGCAGGCCGCGTTTGACGCCGACCAGGCTGAAGAGACGGCTCGCAAACTCACCGAAGGTGAGCTCACGCTCGAAGACTTCCTTGAGCAAATGATGGCCGTGCGCAAGATGGGTCCGATCGGAAACCTGCTCGGCATGCTGCCCGGTATGGGGCAGATGAAAGAAGCCATCTCGCAGATCGACGACAAAGACATCGACCGCATTGCGGCGATTATTCGCTCGATGACGCCGGCCGAACGTGACGACCCGAAAATCATCAACGGATCGCGCCGCGTACGCATTGCCAATGGTTCTGGCGTCGCGGTCTCCGAGGTCAACAACCTGGTCGACCGCTTCTTCGAAGCTCGCAAGATGATGAAGCAAATGGCTGGAATGGGCGGCCTGCCGGGCATGCGCCGCGCCACCAAGGCAGCGAAAGGCAAGAAAGGTAAGAAGGGCAAGAGCGGTCGGCCCGGAGGCAATCCCGCATTGCCATCGGGTCGCGGTTTGCCGGGCGGGCTGGGTATGCCCGGCCAACTCCCGCCTGGCATGGGTCAGCTGCCGCCCGGCATGAAAATGCCTGACCTCTCGAAGCTGAAGTTCCCTCCGCAAGGCGGGCCGGGTGGTTCAGGCCCTGGCGGCGGCAACAAGGGACCGGCCGGTCCCAGACCGCGTTGAGCGCCCGCGGTTCACCGCGTGCCGTCTCGACGGCGCTGCACGTGCGCGCCGTCCTTTTACCGGACGGCGAAATGCGCGACGTGTATGTCGTCGATGGTCGCCTGACGTTCGAACGTCCTGGATATCTCGATGTCGAGACACTTGCGTCGTCCGGCTTCGTGTTGCCAGGTCTAGTCGATGCGCACTGTCACGTGGGATTGGCTCCCGAAGGCGGTGTGCCGTTCGACGTCGCGCGCGAACAGGCGATCACCGACCGCGATGTGGGCGCCCTGTTGTTGCGCGACGCTGGCGTGCCAGAGACGCACTACGGCCTTGACGACGATCCGGTGTTGCCGCGCATCGTTCATGCTGGCCGGCATTTGGCGCGCACGAAGCGGTATTTGCGCAACTACGGCATTGAACTCGAGCCCGAGCAGCTGGCCGACGAAGCCGAGTTGCAGGCGAAGCGGCCGGGCGGCCACGGCACGCCGTGGGTGAAGCTGGTCGGCGACTGGATCGACCGGTCGGTCGGCGATCTCATGCCGTGCTGGCCCGCCGATGTGCTGCACGAGGCGGTGGCGCGGGCGCACGCGGCCGGCGCGCGGGTCGCCGTGCACGTGTTCGGTGAGGAAGCATTGCCAGACCTCATTTCCGCCGGTGTCGATTCAATCGAGCACGGCACCGGTCTTTCCGCTGACCTCATTGCCGACGTTGCGGCGCGTGGCATCGCTGTTGTGCCAACCTTGGTCAATATTGCAAACTTCGACAAGTTCGCCGACCAGGCAACGAAATATCCGGCGTATGCCGAGCGCATGCGGCGATTGAAGCGCAGCTCAGCGCAGCGAGTTCGCGACGCGCACGATGCTGGTATTCCTCTTTATGTCGGCACCGACGCGGGTGGCCAGTTGCCACACGGACTCGTCGTCGACGAAATGCTCGCGCTTCGTGACGTCGGACTGTCGAATCTCGACGTGCTCGCTGCGGGTTCGTGGAAAGCGCGCGGCTGGCTGGGATTACTGGGGTTGGTGGAAGGCGCGCCTGCCGACTTCGTCGTCTACGACGACGATCCGCGGGAAGACCTTAGAGCGTTGGTCGCACCCGCGCACATCGTCGTCCGCGGCAATGTTGTGGGCTGAGGCCATTTCCGGGTTGCCCAATGCGATCGGTCGATGTGCATCGGCAGCTCGGTAACCGTTTCCGGTTGGTGCCCGCAACGGGCTCGCCGACGTACTGTCGGACGCCGGTTTTGAGGTGGTGCAGGTTGTGCGCCCCGGATGGGCGACTCCCCAGTCGCTGGTGGCCACCGACTATCCGCAGCTACTCAGTCGGCTACCCGCATGCATCTGCCGTAACAATTGACCGCCAAAATCAGCCGCGAACTCTACGTCTTCCAGATCGGCCGTCAGCTGGGCTGCTGCACATGTCGGTCCGACCACGACGGAGGGTGGCGTCGAAACAGCTGCGACTTGGGGAGCTGGTGATGACGCAAGGACCGGCGGGGACACGACAGGCGACGGTGTCGGCATCGGAATGGTCGCCGCCGGCGCGGAGGCCGTTGACGCACCGATTGCGTCGGGGACGACCGGGCCCATATAGAGCTTGGTCGCGCCGGGCAGGCTCGCGGGCTGGTTGCTCCGTTCCAGACCGGTGTCGGCGACCTGCCCGGTGGTCGCCTCGACCACGATGGTCGCCACGTTGCCAGTCGCCGGCCCAGAACCCGGCGGCCCAGAGGTTATCCAGCTGAAATCCCCGATCAATCGAATCACCAATACTGGGGTCGAGCCATCACCGGCTTCGCTCCCGCCGCCGACGTACTGCATCGCGTCGGCGTGCGTGGTCAGCATCACCGACGCGTCCTGGACGTCGTCCGGCCAGGTACCAGGCGCGCTGGGATCGACTCCCGTCGGGTACACACCGGGATCGGAAGGTCGCGAACCCCACGCTTCGGTCTGCGAGATACGCACCGCTAACGCTCGCTGCGCGCTAGTCAAACCGCCCGATCTGCCGACCGCCGAATATGCCGAACCATGCGATGCGCAACCGACGAGAGTGATCGCCGCCACCAGCACGCTCTCCGTGCGAACCACGGCCGCGAGGCGCGGGTGTCTGGACATAGCTGTCACGTGTTGTTCGACGCAACGACCGAGTGTCTGGTTGCTCTGCAACTGCCGCGTACCGATCAGTCGAGGGACGCTCCCCGCCATGGCTTGAGCATGCCGCCAGCGCACCAGCAACTCAGTTCGTGAACAGTGTCGTCGCGCCGGGATCGGGCGCTGTTGGGCCCACTTGGACGCTGAGGTCACACGCCTTGCCGGATTCGGGGTCTGCGGTGAGCAGCACAGTGCTCACGGAGTAGTCGCCGGCGCTTGGCGCACCCGCAGTCGACGGTAGACCGACCGTGATAGTCGGGAACGTACCAATCAGTTTGATGTGAAGCAGCGTGCCGGACGTGCACGGTGGGCCGTCGTTCGGGTCCGTCACCGTACCGCCGCCGACAGTGGCCGTCGCGCTGGTGATCGTCGCAGCATCCTTGTCCGCCTCGGCGCGAGCTACAGCGACAGCGACGTTGAATTCGCGATCGGTGAGTGAGCCTTGCGCAGCTAGGGAACTCGCGGCACTTGGGCCATCAAGCGCGTGATTATTACCGCTTGCGCATCCGCCGATCGCGGTTGCTGCGACTAGGCAGGCGGCGAATCTCGATGCTTTTGGCACAACCCTTGGACGTGGCGGCACAACCGAATCGTTCCACGAAAACGCAGGGAACCAGCACGATCGGTCAAGCACGCTGATGCCGCGATGACGGTCGATTCTTGGTTGCTGTTGACTCATTGACCGGGGCCGTGGTTCGTGATGAGCGTGTCGTCGGGTGATTGCGAACGGACTTCTAGCTGCACGGTGTTCCGCTGTATCGCGATGCTTGACCGAGCACGAATTCGCCCTCCATCCCGGGCCTCCGGGGAGCCAGTGAGGTGGTGGCCGACGGTGAAGCGTCGAGTTCGAATGTGTACTGGTCGGCCTTGGGCA